>JAIFWI010000011.1 GCA_019661945.1 Candidatus Parcubacteria bacterium
AACCACGGAAAATAATTAACCCGGCACCGAGAAATCCAATACCGGTAACAATAGCGGCAACGATAGCCGCTGGGTCAGCCCTTGATTCAACTCGGTACAATACGGAAGCATTCAGAGAAAGTATTGTCAGAAGACAACCGCCGAGCGACACCAAACCATACGTTCTTGGACCTGCCGTTCGTCCTGCCAGAACTCGTTCAATGCCAAGCATCATACCCAAGGCTGCAGCCACAATGAGTTGCAAGAAAGGAGTAAATGCCTGGGCTCCTTCAAGCATATTAATCTTTGTCACCTCCATTAAGTGTCGTAACCGGAGATGGTGTTGGACTGGTTGAACCAGAAATTTGGAATCGAACTAAAATCATTTTGCCTTCGTCATCCAAAAGAGGTTTGTCTGTTGCCGGATTAAATGTTTTAAATGCTCCATCGTCATCATGAATTACAGCAAAGTAACTCTTACCTGTCTCAGTTGCCCGCAAAAGTTCTACTGCTCCCGCCGAAGTACCTGTGTCAAAAACCCGAGCACCTAAAATTCTGCCCGGTGTACCATTTACGTCATCATGAATTGCTACCCAGCCTGGCTGCTTCAAGCGAAGTTCTGAGACATTGACCATTCGGCCTGCTCCTTGATCTTCAACAATAAGCCCATTATCTCCTTCAATTGCACTAACCGTGGTCGTTGCCAATTCTTCCTCTCCAAGAGGGTTATTACCATTATTCATCGCTGCGTCCTGATCAAACAGCCAATATACACCGAGTCCAACAACAAGCCCAATAATGAATGCCACCGCCAAGCGTACGTTCTGATTTTCCATACCTGATTTCAATAACTATTAATACTTGAGGTAATTATATCCCTAGCTGGTTTTTTCATCAATAAGCTCAATTTCCTCTTTAATAGCTTCGATATTTGCCTCAGAAAGATTAAGTGACGTCAAGAGTGACTCGTCCTGAGCTAACGTCGAACACAAAATAACATTTTTTTCGAGTAAGGCTTTCTTATCATGATCACTTAAGCTATGTAAACAGGTCAAAGGAAAAGCTTTTGTTTTTTCAATAAGATCATGAAGGTTTCCATCAACAGGATAGTTCCAGCCAACTACTTTCATACCCTGGCACTCAGCATATTTAACGGCACTTGTCGTAAACTTTGTATTTGTCACCAGCCAACCTTCAGTCAATTGATTCGGCGCATTATCGTATTTAAACGTAGCTTTATGTAAATCATCAAAACGTGCCTTAACATAGAGCATCACCTTGAGATCGGATTTCATACCGACTTGGCTGTGATATTTTGCCTCACACATAATAAGCGTGTCTGGTTTGGAGGCAATAACATCAACTTCGTGCTCAACACAATGGCCTTTGACCATTTGATCAGTCAGGGTTTCATACCCTTGATTTTTTAAAATTTCAGCAATAAGTTTTTCAAAGGGAAATCCTGATGGCCCGAGATCAAAAACCGCCCGACGTAAAGAATAATGTAGAGCCGCCTTGTGCTCTATTTTGTTAAGCAAGGTAAAGGCATGCTGATAAATATCATGCGTGGTCATGCCATCTTCGAGCTCTTTAATAATAGTGCTCGTTACCTGCTGGATATTTGCCGGTGAGGCATGAGCCCGCTTCAATGACTGTTCTAATTTTTCAAGTTCAAATGGTTCTTTCTCGCCGTTGGCTTTGGTAATGAAAATTTCTTGGGTAGACATGAGCTTATTATACCACCACCAATACATCTTTCTCCATCATAAAGAACAAGTGATTGACCAGGTGAGAATTGTTCGGCCTGGCTGAATGTTACGATGTTCCCCTCGACAGTACATGCTTGCTTCTTATGGCGATATCTCATTCGAGCGCCATACTTTTTATTTTTCTGGGGTTTGCCAGAAATCCAATTAACTGATTCGAGTTCTATAGTTTTTGTTTGTTTCAAAGAATTTTCTTGAAATTTTTGAGAAACAGTTAGAATATTCTTTTTAACATCTTTAGCTACAATATAATATGGCATATCTGCTGCGTCTTTTTTTAAAATACGAAAACCATGCCGCTGGCCGATGGTGTAGAAGACTGCGCCGTCATGTGTGCCGATAACTTCTCCTGATTCATTTACAATAGTACCCGGCCTTGATTCTATGTAGTGCTCGAGAAATTCTTTCATATCAACTTTACCAATAAAACAAATACCCTGACTGTCTTTTTTCTCGGCTGTAGGTAGTTTAAATTTCTTAGCTAATCTCCTAACCTCTTCTTTCTGTAAATGTCCAACAGGAAAAAGCACATGCTGTAATTCTTTTTGAGTGAGAGTCCACAAAAAATATGATTGGTCTTTATTTTTGTCGAGGCCTTCTTGCAGGAACACCCCCTGGCCCTCGCCATACTCGGGTCCTCCCCCTCTTAATTTAAGAGGGGGATTAGAGGGGGTGATCCTGGCATAATGTCCGGTAGCAATAAAATCCGCACCCATCTCTTTTGCCTTTCGTAAAAAATGGCCAAACTTCACCTCTTTATTACACATGACATCGGGATTGGGCGTCCTACCAGCCTTGTACTCACTGATCATGTAATCAACTACACCTTTTTTGTATTCTTGTACTAAATCAAGCGTCATAAAAGGAATATTGAGATGAGCTGCAACACGCATGGCATCACGCCGCTCTTCTTTCCAATCACAAGGCAACCAATCGGGATTCCAAACTTTTATAAAAACACCGGTGACATCATAGCCTTGTTCTTTAAGCAGCGCGGCAGAGACCGAGCTATCCACTCCGCCTGAGAGACCAACAAACACTTTTTTACCTTTCGTAGCCATATGAGGCCAACACTATACCACACTATTTACGAGAGACGAAATACAACACCCCTTTAAAATCATCTGTAAAGAAAAATGAGTTGTCGTTGTACAGAAGTACATCTACAGGCCGGCCGGAGCGAATTCCATCATGTAAAAATCCGGTAATAAAATCTGTTACTTCACCTGTATCACGTTTCACTTTTACAAGTTTATAACCCGTACCAATTTTTAGATCACTCGCTCCGTGCAGAGCTACTAAGAAACTGTCACGTAAATACGGATCTTCAAATGAGGGAGCAATATATTCAAGTCCTAGCGGTGCTGCATGAGCTGGAAAAGTAAAGTCAGGTCCAGGTACAAGAGCGCAGTTAATATTTTTACGCAACCATTTTATTGTTGTATCTTCGTGAATAAAGCCATTTGATGCATAGCAATAGGGCCAACCATAATTTGTGCCAGGCTTAATACGATACATCATTTCACTTGGCTTATCATTTCCCAAATGATCCGAACCCATATTTGTAGCAAACAATTCATCGTTCACCCACGTCATGCCAACAGCATTACGCAGACCCTTAGCAAAAAATCTAGGATTTGAACCATCCGGATCCATTTGGATAATTGAAGCGCGTTCCGGTTCCTTCTCTTCACACGTATTACAGCTTGATCCAACAGATACATATACCTTATCATCATGAATTTCCACGGTTCGAGTTAGATGCCAACCACCGTATTTGTAGCTATTGCCGTAGGCTGGAAATACGGCAATAACGTGAGGTGCGGCCTCAGGTTTCATATCTCCAGGCTCATATGTATAGCGAATGAGTTTGTCAGTCAGAGCAATATATATCCAATTTTGTCCGTCAGTGTCACGATAAAAAGTGAGGCTGTTCGGATTACGGAGATTGGAAAGATACGTTGTACTTGTTGCAAATGTGCCTGTTTCTTCGTTGAATTCATCAAAAATATAAATTTTACCTTTAGTATTATCGGTCAGATCATACATATCCGTTAAAAAAAGTCTTCGATCCGGACTCCAAGCCATAAACCGAATTCTTTTTAATCCTTCAGCTGTAGGCTGAATTGAATACTGCTCAGGCAACGTTACTGAAAAAGTATGACCATTTTTAAGGCTTATAGGCTCTGTTTTAAATGTCGTGGTTGTAGCTACTATGGGATTTTGATATTCAACAATTTTACGAATCCGTGAGCTAAAAAAAATCGCTAGGACTGCTGCTGCAATACAACCCAAAATGAGTATTCTTTTCATAACTAATCTAGATAGATATCTTTATTATATGCATGCTCTTCATGAGTCTCAGCATAATGCATGTTTCCATCCCTATCTGTCAAGAAAAACAGATAGTTCGTGGTAATTGGTGTCACGGCGGCTTTAATTGAATCAAGGCCCGGATTTGAAATCGGTGTGGGCGGTAGACCCTGATATAAATATGTATTATATGGTGAGTCAATTTTTAAATCAGCTAGAGTCAAATCCCTAGTGGTTTTACCATTAACATAACGAAAGGCAGTATCCACTTGAAGCGGCATACCAATCTGGATTCGCTTCCATAAAATCCCGGCAATAACCTGTCGAGTGCGTGTTTGCCGGGCCTCACCTTCAAGTATTGAAGCCATAGTAATAACCTCGTGAAGCGGTCGTCCAAATTTTTCTATAGCTGCACGAATACCTGGATCCTGCATCTTTTGATCGAATGTCGCGGTTAAAATACTAACAATTTTTTCTGGCGGAGCATCGGCTCCCAAAAGATAGGTGTCAGGAAAAAGATACCCTTCTCGCTCTCGAGCTAATTGAATGAAGCGCTCTGACTCAAAAGACGGATAATTTTTCTTGATGATGGCAGCAATTTCGGTCACCGATGAGCCTTCAGGAATTGTGGTTTTTAGTTGATCCATATTGTAATCGCCGCTTGTAACCCGTCTGGCAATAGCGTAGACATTGAGCGGTTTTTCAAAATAATATTGTCCTCCAACAACTTTATTCTCATGTTTAAAAAGCAGAACAAAGTTGGTAAACCAAAAGGGTGACGTAATAACATTATCTTTTTCCAATCGATTGGCTATAGCAGATAGACTGGCACCATCAGGAATTGTTACGATACCACTGCCTGGAAAATTGAGCGGTGGCCGATATGAAAAGAAATACCATGACAAAAGAAAAACAAAAAAAAGGCCGAGGCCGCCATAGACACGCACCATCGCTCTCTTTTTAAAAAGATTCTTAAGGATACTCAGCCGCATAACTACGTAGGTAAATTTGTAGGAGCTTGGCCCCGCTTTGATTCAATACGCTGTAAACCGGGCACCGCAGCTGTCGCACCAGGAAAATGATATAAGGTTGCTAAAGCTTCGGTCGTCATGACATTTGTCTGCTTTTTGTAAGGTGGATAGAAGAACATTCGGCGTTTAAAAGCATCGAGTTTCTTTCGCTTTATATAATTCATTCGGACGGCCATGAAGTCCTGCCAAGGATAATCGAAATCAGTAGCTCGGTCAAATCTAAAACCATTGTAGGCCGCATAATATTTACGGGTTCCTGGCTTCTCAAGCTTGGTCAAATCTGTGAGATCTATTTTACTAATATCTTCACCCAGAGCTGAGCTGAAACCTCGCATTAAACCTCGCAGACCGACAATGGTGGTGTTATTATACGTCGCCTTATCGGCTATATAGATACAACGGATACCAGTATCAAAAGCATATTTTTGGATGCTTCTACTCAGAGCATTAATAATTTTTGCTTCCTCTTCAGTAAAGACCAGTCTTCTTTCGAGTCGAGCAGATTCAATAAATTTGGCCCGAAGCTGATTGACTTCTTCACTCCAGTCAGTAGGCTTTGAGAAAAAGCCATAGCGTTTTTCTTTCTTATGCCCACGAATAACTATCTGCAAACAAATAGTTTCTGTTGGTTTAATTGAACCAAGATATTCGAGAACGGTAGAAAGCGGATTCGCTTCCTCTTCCTCTTCTTGTGGTTTATCAAGCCCATATTCAGAATATGTTTTAATCGGCAATGGATCTGGTTTTGTCAAAACATAATCACAACCCCACATATCATTCACTCCTGGCTGGAAGACAAGATTTCGAGCATAGTCTTCAACCTGCCGAATTTCAATACCAGGAAATTGACTGTAAAAATGTGCCTCAACAATATTTCTTACATTCTCCCGAGTCCAGACTAAAAAGCGAACATTACCGCCAATTGAGACAAGTTCAAGAGAAAACCATGGTCGAGTTTTTCCCTCCCAATACCGAGCAATAAAGGTACCCTCACCGCCAAGAATGTGCATACCATTGATAGCAAGTTCCATAGCTAAAGGAGTTTTCATAATCTCGCGTGGCAAGCGAACTTCGAGCAAGACTACTTTCGTAGTCACAAAAAACATATACCGAATGTAACGCATCCAGCATATCCAAAACATATAGCCCAATAAGAGTGGCAGCCAAATGGGATATAAATACAGCAAGAAGACTAAAATGCTATAAATTGTTTCGCCGTATAAACTGACGATAAAATCCCGAATCATGTATTCTATTGTAAAGGATTTTGGTTAGGAAACCAAGGAGTAACGGCCTTCTTTATCTTTTTTGAAGAATTTTGGATTCTGAAGATTGACCATGATGGTATTTTCTTTGACATAACGTTCCTTCAAAACTTTTTCAATAATTTTATCTTTAGTCAGCGGACCATTTTGCTCCAAGACTTTTTTGATGACATCTTTAACTACACCAGAAATGTAACCCCACTCAGAAAGCGCGTATAAACCTCGGCCGACAAGAACAAACCGTGGATCTTTAATAAGCTCATTGTGCGTTGTGGCAACATGAGCCTTTCGCTTGAAAAGTTTTTCAATTTGCTTTGCTACCTCAGTAAAGTGAATTGGTGAACCATGTTTGCGGATGACAAGAAAAGCATAGTCTCGCATACCCTTAGCATTCACATTTGGTGAAGTAGATTTACCCCATTCACCTAAAGGATTTCGGGAAACTGCCTTTGAAAGAGCTAACCAACGCTTTAAAATTTCTTCTTTTTTATATTCATCTGAAACTTCCTTTACGTGTTCAAGAAAAGCCGAGATGACATCTTGCTCAGAAATTAAATCATCATCCGAAAGATTGTTGTAAAGCTTTTGGAGTGAGGAATGAACTTTATCTGAAAGTTCTTCATCAATATACCAGCGGTGCTTATAGTGCTCGTCTTCCTTTTTCTTTTTAAACGATTCACCCAAAATAAGCAGAATCATTAGATGATTGTGAGTACTTTTTTCTTTTGTAATGTGATTCAAAAGATCCTCTTCGGTAATAACACCACCTAGAGAATGAATGACCGCTTCTAATTCATCAAAAGCTTTCTTTTCTTTTTGATATTCTTTAGATTTTCGGATTGAGAGAATAGCATGATTCTCAATTTGTCGGACACGTTCACGAGTAATATTGTATTTTTTACCAATGGCTTCAAGAGTCATGCGCTCAGGACTTTTTCCAAGACCATAACGATTAATCATAACGTCGCGGGCTCGCTCAGGTAATACCGACAAGAGATGCTTTGTGACTTGCTTAGGCTTAAATGTGATAGCGGCCATATATAGTTCTAAAATGTTATTGACTGCTCGTCTAATATGTTATTAATATTTATCATTATTGTTCCAAGAAGTCAAGTGCTGCAGTAAAATACTACAACACAACAATATTTATGAGCCGATTTGGAACAAAAATCACCCGCTTTATTTCCCTACCTTCTGTCCATTTTTGGATCTCAGGCAAACTCTGAGCCTTTGCTGTGGCCTCAGCCTCTGAAAAGCCTACCGGAGCCTTAAACTCCCCCCGTACCTTGCCATTGACCTGGACCACAAATATGGCTTCATCCTGAGCTATTTTGGCCTCATTGGCCGTATCCCATTTTTCAAGATGAATACTATCGGTGTGCCCCAAATTAGCCCAAATCTCTTCTGTTATATGCGGCGCAAATGGAGCCAAAAGCTTCAGAAAATGCTTATAGTAACCCTTAGCTAATTTCTGGCGTTTTTCCATTTCATTTGCCAAAATCATCAAAGCTGAAACAGCGGTGTTAAAAGCCATGCTTTCAATATCAGCTGAAACCTTTTTTATGGTCTTGTTAATTTCGCTCTCGAGATTTTTGTCGAATGGAAGCTTGTCAACAACCTTTTCCTGCATCTTCCAAACTCGTTCCAAAAACCGTCGTGGGCCGACTATGCCATCAGTGCTCCAAGAGACAGCCTGATCAAATGGCCCGATGAACATTTCATAGAGACGTAAGGTATCGGCACCGAACGTCTCAACAATAGAGTCGGGATTAACGACATTTCCTTTCGACTTTGACATTTTTTCACCGCCCTGAGCTAGGATAAGACCATGCGAAGTGCGCTTGACATACGGCTCAGATGTCGGCACCAGTTTCAAGTCAAATAAAAACTTGTGCCAGAATCGAGAATATAATAAGTGCAGGGTGGTGTGTTCCATGCCGCCGTTATACCAATCAACTGGCGTCCAATATTCTAATTTTTTTGGATCAGCAAATGTTTTCTTGTTATGCGGATCAGCATAACGTAAAAAGTACCATGAACTACCTGCCCAGTTCGGCATGGTATCAGTTTCGCGTTTAGCCGGACCCTTGCATTGCGGACACGTTGTATTGACCCAATCAGTAATAGCCGCAAGCGGTGACTCCCCGCTGTCAGTCGGCAAATAATTTTTAACTTCAGGCAATTCCACCGGTAGATCTTTTTCCGGCACCGGCTGCCAACCACATTTTGGGCAATGAATCATCGGAATCGGCTCACCCCAATAGCGCTGGCGGGAAAAAATCCAATCCCGGAGTTTGTAGGTAATCTTTTGTGTACCATATTTTTCAGTAAGTACTTTTCTTGCCTCTTCAGTACTCAATCCATCAAATGGCCCTGAATTAATGAGCACTCCTTCTTCGGTATATACTTGCTTTCGCAATAAATATCGATCCTTCCAAATTCCAATTTCAGCACATGGAAAAACTTCATCAAGTGTTCCCCAGAAAAAATCATGTCGAGCAGCTTCTTCTTCAGTAACTGGATCTCTTTCTTCATCAAGCAAGTCAAAGACGAGTGCATTAGTATATGAAGTCCGATTCTCATGTTTATGGGCTGCAAAAAATTGCGCCCGAACAACGCCGCCAAGCGTTTCAACATACTTTAGATTTTTAAAACCTGTTTCTTCATGTATTTCTCTTTTGGCTGCTCCGACAAGATCATCACCATCTTCTTTTTCTACTCCACCGATAATAAGAACCTTCCAGGGAAATTTCTTCCACTTTAGCAATAAGATTTTTTTAGTTTTTGGATGACGGACAATGGCATGAACAACCTTCCGATCAACCATGTTATATCCATCACGTGGAGGATTGGTTTTATCAATAATTGCCGGCATTATCACCTCTCGAATTTCTAGATTGTATTTCTTGGCAAATTCAAAATCACGCTCATCATGCGCCGGCACAGCCATGATTGCGCCAGTTCCATACTGAGCTAAAACATAATCGGCCACAAAAACAGGTATTTCTTCTTTCGTCGCAGGATTAATCGCCTTTACACCCTTCAATTCAACACCAGTCTTTTCTTTGTTTTCAGCGGTGCGATCGACATCTGTTTTTTTAGAAGCTTTTTTTATATACTCATTAATTTCACTTGCATTGGAAGCTTGGTGAATGAAATATTGAACTAGCGGATGTTCTGGAGCAAGGACTAAATATGTTGCGCCAAAAATTGTGTCGGGCCTAGTTGTAAATACTTTTACACGTCGCTCCTCAGGCTTGCCCTTGTTTTTGTAGAGTTCCCAAACAAATCGATGTGAAGAAGGCAGTCTGAAGCTTTCAAAATCTTTTTCTGATAACCAGACAATATCATGAATGGCCTGTTCTTCTTTAGTAAGTGTTGTCCGCTCGTCATTTTCCAACTGAAAGACGAACATATGAAAATGTCCATTGCGATTCTGATCTTTGGGAACATGAAAGAATTTTGAGTGGGCCAGACCAAGATTTTTAACAAGTTTAATATTCTTATATCCCGTTTCTTGTCGTATTTCCTCCAGAGCCGCTTCTTCAGGAGTCTGGTCGCCTTCAATTCCACCAGTGATAAGTGTTTCCCAATCCACCTTCTTCCATTTAAGACCAATATATTTGTCTTCAGACCAATGCTTCACCAGAGCCATAATTGCATTACGCTCAACATATGGTTTGTCTTCTTTAATCTTTCCTGGTTCAACAAACTGGTAGAACGTAGGTTCCTTTTCAGGTTTTAATACAAATTCAATCTCAGCCCCTTCGCTTTTGCCAATCCAATTTCTTTGCTGGGTTTTTATTCGTTCTAAATAGTCTACTGTGTCTAAATCTTTATCCAAACGATCGGCATATTTAGTAATAGCCAGCATCCACTGTTCTTTTTCACGTTTTTCAACGGGAGTCCCACAACGTTCACATTTACCGTCTACAACTTCTTCATTAGCTAAGCCGATTTTATCTTTTGGACACCAGTTAATAAGCATTTTCTGCTTATAGGCCAAGCCGTGTTTATAAAACTGCAAGAAAAACCACTGGGTCCATTTGTAATATTCAGGATCAGAGGTATTTACTTCTCGTGACCAATCGAAAGAGAACCCAGCTGATTTTAATTGCCTGCGAAAATTATCAGTGTTCTTCTCAGTAACAATTTTTGGATGCTGACCTGTTTTAATAGCATAATTTTCGGTTGGCAGACCAAAAGCATCCCAACCGATTGGATACAAAACATTGAATCCTTCAGCTCGGCGTTTGCGAGAAATGATGTCCATGGCAGTATTACTGCGCAGGTGTCCGGCATGCATTCCGTCTCCAGAGGGAAAAGGAAATTCTATCAACGAGTAAAATTTTGGCTTTTTTGAATTATCCTCAGCTTGGTATAGTTTCTTTTTTTCCCATTCCTTCTGCCACTTCTTTTCTATTTTGCTGTGGTCATACGGTGTCATGCCTAATTAATACCACATTTTAAGCACTTAGTCAGCTATCGCATTATTTTTGTTGGAGGATAGAGCTCTGGATCAATATCACGAGTGAAACAAGCTTCGCCAGGACCATGTTCCCAACTGCCTTTGACATATGGATATGGCATGCTTGGCATAGTCATCGAACCATCGCGGCCTACTTGTACATTTTTAGGTGTAGGAAGATTAAAGTCCGCACATAATCGGAAACTCAAATCAGAAATCTTTTGATATTTATAATCAATATTTGTTTCAGGATCCTTTGGCGCCATAAAACTACTGATTGGATCATTGAGTTCAGCCAGCATATTTGGGAGAGCTTCTTTTCTCTGCCAATAATTTACTACCTGCCACTGAATTTGCTCCAAGTGACTAACTTTCTGCTGATCAATGCGAGTTAAACGCTGAGTCTGAGGCGAACCGAAGACATAGAATCCCCAGGTAATCATACCGACAACAATAATGAGTGAACCAATTGCAAACAGCATATTTTTTGAACGAGCATACCAGCCTTTTAAATCAAAAAAGTAGTACTTGAAAATACCGCCGGCAACAACAAGCACCGATAATGCTTTCAAAAGAAATCCGGTCGTTAAATCCTGACCATCAAGAAATGCATACAGCACTGTAATTAATGTTCCAATTAATGCTGCACCAGTTACAAACAGTGTCACATATACAATCCATCTTCGAAAAAGTAGATTTCGGCCTTCGGGGTGCTTCTTTAACTGTTTTGCAATAATCCATGACAAGAGTAAAAAGATTGGAAAAACAATAATGAGCATGGCCAAATCCCAGCTAATAGAAGGCTGGTAGTAATAATAGTTGTCAGTCACTTTTGGAAAAACAGTATCAATGATACTGAATGCCAGACGCAGTAAACTTATCGCGCTGGCGTAAAGAGTAATAACAATACCAAGATGCAGGAAAAAATCCTGTGGAGTTAATTTATGTGTTGATGCCATATAGAGATATTACGTAATAATGAGTTTATTGTAACACAGCTGTATCTATTGCAGAAAATAAACAACCTGATACAGTTGAGCAAGAACACGCCCAGCGATCTGGGCAGCCTACAACATAAGGAGCTCCTTAAACCAAGAAATTGCTCACCAGAGCTGTCCGAGATAGATAGGCAAAAAAGGCATTAAGCAAGATTCACACCAAAATTCCGGGTTTCATTCCCACCCACCCCGGTTCAACCGCAGGTCTTGCTTGATGCCTTTTATACTATCTAAATTTTAAACTCAATGACATCGCCGTCTTTGACGATGTATTCTTTGCCTTCAGTTCGCACCCAGCCTTTTTCGCGGGCAGCAGGATATGAGCCAGCTTCCAAAAGTTTGTTCCATTCAATTATTTCTGCCCGAACAAATTTATCTTTAAAATCAGTATGAATGGCAGTTCCCGCCTCCGGCGCGCTCCAGCCTTTTTTAATGGTCCAGGCGCGCGACTCATCTTCTCCAGTGGTGAAATAGGTAATGAGATTCAGCATTTCATATCCAGCTTTAATGAGATCATTAATTCCGTCGGACTTCACCGATGCTCCGCCCGACACGTCCTCACCGACAAGCCCCCTACGCATCTCGTCTTTTTCATTTCCTTCAAAATCTTTTAAATCTTCTTCAATCCGAGCATCAACAACAACCCATTTTGAATTGTAATTTTTTAAATATTCCAGAAGTTTTTCCCAGCGCGCATCTTGCATCTCATCTAAATTCTTTCCACCAGCTTTTTTATTTAAAACGTATAGAATTGGTTTCGTCGTCAGCAAGTTAAGCATCTTAATTACAGGCACTTCTTTTTCATCTAATGAAACTGTTGAAGCAAGCTTACCGTCTTCAAGAGCTTTCACAATTCTCTCAAGGGCTCCATGTTCCAAAACTGCCAGCTTGTCACCTTTTTTTACTTCTCGGCCGAGATTAGTGACTCTTTTTGTGACCGTTTGTAAATCCGCCAATACCAATTCGAGATTAATAACTTCGATATCATTCACGGGATCAATACCGTTATGAACGTGAATAATATTTTCATCATCAAAAATTCTGACAACTTCGGCAATAGCATCTGTTTCGCGAATGTTTGTTAAAAATTGATTTCCAAGTCCCTGACCTTCGGATGCGCCTTTTACCAATCCGGCAATATCAACGAATTCAACTGCAGCTGGAATAGTTTTGGCAGATTTTGAAAATTCATTCAGTTTCCAAAGTCTGTCATCAGGCACAGCAACGACACCCACTGATGGATCAATGGTGGCAAAAGGATAATTGGCCGCCAACACGCTTTTCTTGGTCAACGCATTAAAAAGCGTCGACTTCCCGACATTTGGCAGACCGACAATGCCGATGGATAGGGAGGACATTGATATTTGTTACTGGAATGTATCCATAAACTGTTAATTCTTGCTGTGAAGCGACAACCTTATCAACAATGTTCCTAACTATCTCCTTTTTTGCGGGAAATTTCAAGTTTTGAAGGACTTCAACTGCTTCTTTGGCAAATGCCTCGACTTCTTTTCCATCAGGCAAGACTGTGGCATTTATCTCACGCTCCATCTGTTCTGCATTTTGAATTTGTGCTTCGAGTGATGTTATACGTTCACGTAGAGGTGCCGTGTATTCTTTAAGTTGTTCAATACTGAACACACCACTGCCATACGCTTTGTTGTATCTATCCTCCTCCACTTTGAGCTTGGTAATTTCTTTTTGCATCAGACCAATATCACCAACCGATGAATTGACCTTTTTGCGTTGGTCATTTCTCCAGCGTTGAATTTGCTTCTCCAACAGTTCAGGAGAACTCATAAGGTCTGATATTCGCTTCCAGACCATTTTATCGGCAATACGGGCATTTATTCCCTTCTCCTTGCATGTAGGCGGCAATGGGTATGATGCGGTTCTATCAGTACAACGGTAAAAAAGATATTTGCCGTTTTGTGGGCCTTCACCGCCTCTGTTCCGGCCACATATACACCGTATTTTCCCAGCAAGCAGATATTCATTTTTTGTATTTCTTTGAGTCATAAGGAAATTCTGTCGTAGTCGTTCACCAACTCGAACAAAAACATCTCTTTCAATAATCGGTGGTATAGCAATGATGTACCAGTCATCTTGAGGTTTAATCTTACGGCTCGTCTTTTTTATTTTCTTGTACTTTTCAGTGTTCAATGGTTTCTCCGGCACCACAGCATATGTACTTCCCCAACGAGCTTCTCCAATATATCCTTTGTTTTTGAAAAGATGACTCAAGGTGCTCGTGTTCCAGACCCCACGCTTGCTTCTTCTCGGCTTGATACCCATTTCATGCAGGCGGTTAACAATTTTTCGCAATGTGAGTCCTTCCTTATCAATCCAGTCAAACATCATTCGCACGACCAAGGCTTCATCTTCATTCACTTTATAGTATCCATGTACCCTGTCCTGCTTTTTGATGTAGTCATATCCGTACAATGGCTCACTCACGAGTAAGTGACCTTCCTTAACTTTGCGTAGCTTGCCCAATCGGAAACGTTCAGAAATTTTTGCTCGCTCATACTCTGCAAATAAACCACGGACACCGTACAAGATTTTCTCTTCGCTGTTTTTAGGAGCAGGAATAGTAAGGAATATGACTTCAATACCAGCTTCCCGCAATTCATCCATAATCAATTCCTGATATGAATATCGACGAGCAAGTCGGTCAGGGTCGTATACAATAAGTGTATTCCATATTCCTTTCTTGGCATCTTGTCGTAACCTATCCAACGCAGGTCTTGCTAGAGTGTCACCACTCCAGCCATCATCAATATAATCCTCCATCACAGGTATAACTTCCTTAGTAGTGAACTCTTTGAAGCCCAGCAGCTGAGTTTTAATTGTCTGCTGTTCTTCTTGTGTTGAGGTCGAGACTCGTGAATACGTAGCCCCAATTCTTGCTGATGTTGGTTTCATAGAATTTTGTTAGCTCTACATTTCATCACCGCTTCGAAGAGGACATCATAAGCTCGGTTGAGATTTTCTTTGTCTGTGGTGATGTACTCATAATGAATAGACGGAGACTGCTTCTTACTTTTTCCAGGTGACTGCTTTGGTCGTGGCGCAGCACCTCTGGATAACTTCTTACGCATGATAACGTTGCGACTGTTAGGCTTGGTAAGTTTCCATTCATTTTATTTATTGTTATCCATTATATTTTTGAGAATAGCCCAGCTTCTACCTTCGATATATTTCCTAAAGGTAGGACAGGTGCTACACGTATGTATCAGATAGTAGTACCACCAGTACGAGAACCTTCGAGACTATGCATCAATGGAGCATTTCAAGCATAATCTGTACATCTCTACTGTAGTACGGAGAGCATACGACCCTCCTCAGACGGCAGGGTGAGAAGCTGGACACTCATTTTCCCTGCTTTCGCAGGAAGGCCTTATGTTCCCTTGGGGTTTGCCGAACTACCTGCTCAGGGTAATTCGATTTGTAAGAGCAAGTTTAACCTGTTTGCCCTTTATACAGGGGTACATCTGATATATGTCTTTGGCAGTTGAAGTGTTTATACTCCAACTACACAAAATGCGATTGCCCACGTTGTGAGTGGCAACCGCACTTTATGCACAACGTGTAAATATATAGAAGCTCTTTCACTAAAGTGAAAAAGTTCTACTGTATTAACTTTTACTGACTTACCAGTTACAAGAGAGTTGAACTGGTTACCAATCTTCTAGATAATTTTTAGATTATGTTTATTTTCATCCATTATATTCCGTCAGCAGCCGTGGTCTGTATATCTTCCTTACCATGCATTGTAAGCGGCCTACTGCTGCAAGTCAAACAGTTGATTTTTAGCAGTTTATACGTAGTATTCAAGCAGAACCTCAAACCACAGGGAGTACACATGCTTAGCCCAGCACGCACGCAAGAACTGATAACCAGTGGTGAAATTGTGATTGAACCCTTCAATGAGAAGATGTTCAAGCCAGGCAGCTACTCATTCACGCTCGGGAACAAGTACAAGAAGCTTAAACCTGTCTCTGTCATCGACTCACGGGTCAAAGAGCAGGAGTTCGAAGAAGCAGAAATCGGACCCGACGGATACGAGCTGAAACCTGGTGAGTTCATCATTTGCCACACAGCTGAAACACTTCGCCTCGGGCAAAACACTGGCTGCTTCCTCACAATGAGAGGTGCTCGAGCCCAGACAGGTCTCGACTTCCTTCATTGTGAAATTTTCTGTGAGCCAGGGTCAGCGGGCGGTTGGGATGGTAAACTCATGCTCGAGACAACCAATCGAGGTCCCTATCCCATCAAGCTGTTTCCAGGCATAACAGTCATCAAGGCAATCTTTGTCACTATCGAATGAGTCTGAAAACCTCCTCGCCCACGGCAACCACCGTAGGGCTTTTTATTTCCCTGACCGGTTCAATACCGCGCAGCTGTGCTGCGTGCTAGACTGGTTGGGTGAGCACATATATCCACAAGAGTCACAATGTATCGATGATCATGTATCACTTTGTGTGCACAGCGAAGTATCGAAAGGCAGTGCTCACCCAACCAGTCGATAGTCTGCTGAAGTCACTCTGCCTTGAGATTGAGAAGAGATATGAGATACACTTTCTTGAAATTGGAACAGACAAAGATCATGTACATTTTCTGATCCAGGGTATACCAACTATGTCACCCCAGAAGATCATTCAGACAGTCAAAAGTATTACTGCACGAGAGATTTTCAAACAAATACCAGAAGTGAAAATGAAACTGTGGGGTGGAGAATTCTGGACGAAGGGATATTACGTCAATACCGTTGCTTTGTATGGATCAGAAAATGCCGTCAGAGAGTACATCAAATCTCAAGGCAGGACCCAAGAATACGAGCAACTCTATCAAAGTCAACCTACATTATTTGACCACTGATACCTCGTCAGCTTGCTGCGAGGTAGTTCATTTTGCTAAACTTGATATTTTGAAAAATAAATCAGGTTGAGCTATATCAGATTTGCTTAATTGACTTTTAATTCTCATATAGTAGTGTAGGTCATCTATCGCAAGTTATCCCTAGCGGATGCACTGGCGGTTGATATAATAAAAACAACACCCTGCTAGGTGTTGAAATACGAAAGTATTTTTTCAAACGGTTTAAGCTTGAGACTCGTCATCTGACGGGTCTTTTGCTACCTCATCATCTTCCTTCTTGTCATTTGTCGCTGGGAATGGCTTAGCCCATTTACCACTTGGGTACATGCACCACATCAATCCTTCTGACTCATGACAATGTGCAAATTTGCTCATTGGAGTTTCCTCTTGGTTTCAGAATAGCTTCTGACCAATCGCAACCGACCATACGACTGCGTTATTATCCTACCTGACCTATACACGAGGTTGTACAGGTTGAGCCTGACAACAAAAACAAAAACTCATACCCAATAAAGCGACATCAAGAGTTTAAGACAGTTTATTCAACGGCATTATTCCCTTTGATTGCTACATCAAGGTTTCCCTTGATGACGCTTTACTAAATACGAGCTTCTTACTGACTTAATAATGCTAATAAAAATAAATTGTCACTTTACATTCATAACCTCTGATGTAGCCTCTTAATAATATCAACTACAATAGAAGAGTCAAACGTTTTTTCTATTTACATGAGCAATAGTAAGTGGTCTGCTGTAGACAGATGATAATAAAGATAAATTACTCTAGGTTATCTTTTCTTTGAGACATGAATATTTTCTGTGATATGAAATCTCAGTGGCATATCCTTGGCATTTGAAATCCCTATTCGAGATGAAGTCGTAATCTCATGTAAAATATCTTTTTCTCCTTGTGCAATAAAAATTTCGCTTTCAGGATTTGTGATATCGGTACCGTCCAGCGTGCGATTGATGCTAAGAGCAATACACACCTTGCCTGGTCCATCAGTTTTTATTCCATCAATGCCTTCAATTGGTTCAATAGCGCGTATAAGTACAGAACCAGGTTTGTCAGCCCCCTCTGTTACGACATCAAACAAAAAATACTGTCGCATACTATGAACATATGCATGACCAGCTTCTTTATATAGACTCTCGTTTCTTTTTGTCTTGCCCTTAAAGTTGTGTGCCGCAGCATCCCCAGATGGTAGATATGCTTCTGTCTCTGTAATGAGTCCAACAAGATATTTATCGCCTATCTTTCTGACAAGAAATTTTCCCAAGAGTTGCTGGGCTACAATGACTGGGTCCCTATCATAAAATTTTCTGGGAATAATAGTACTTTTCCAATTCATTAAATGATTATATCACTTCGCCATATCGAACTTGTCTTTCTTGACGAATAGAGTAATATCTGGCGAGAACAGTTAGGTGCGTAGCCTGACACTTTCAGATGCTCAGCCGAGCTCAAAGGAGCAGCCGCTCCAGAAAGAGGTCGTGATGGTTGCCAAGCGTAACAATACGCTGTCCAAACTCCTTCGGGAATTCCCCTGGTTGTGGGCAGTCAGTGACCGCTGGGATATCACGAAGAATGAGATTAAAGTCGTGACCCTCCCTGACAAAGTCCTGACCAAGCCCAACTCGTACACGACTGTGCATTGGTGGATGAAGACAAGCAACACCAAGTTTGACGATGTAATGGAGGTTGAGACCCAGAAGCTGCAAGATGGTAGTGGGCGTCTCATGTCGGTGGGAAAGCACATCTTCTTGGCCCTCAGTTCGGACCTTGAAGAGTTCCCTTTTGACACTGAGATTGACTATCTCATCACCCACCAAGAGAGCTACGACACAAGGCGTGGTGAGAGGAACTTCCCTCACATCATCTACCGTGCCCCAAAAGGTACGACGTTGATGAAGATGGTGTGTGCAGAGGAAGGCGTTGCATCACTCGCTGATGCTGAGGAAAGGTGGAAGAACCACGTCCCTGAGAGTATCTGTTAATCCGAGAAATGCTCAGTGCATGAGCATTGCCGTCCAGTGACCCTGGTCGGCTTTTTATTTATTACCAAATAGATTCTGCGGTGGAGGTAGTTTAATTTTAAAGGCAAATGGAATGAATTTTGACTCTAACCCATGTCGGGTTGTGTTCACTCCATACCTATAGATAAAGCCATAGAGCACTACTATAGCAGTTAATAAACGTTTTTCAAATTTAAATAGCATCTCTACCTAAAACTGCCCGGGAGAGATACATAAAAGGTATATCAACAATACCCACGAGCCATTTTATGACTGTAAGACCAATGATCAAAGGTACAATGGGCATTATTCCCCAGAAAGCGATTAGTACAAAAATAGTACTGTCTACAAACATCGAAGGTAGTGAACTGAAAACATTTCTCATCCACAAATGCTTTCCGTTAGTTAATCTCTTGAACCAGTGAAATAGCTGTGCGTCTAAATTTTCACTAATATAAAATGCAATAAAACTTGCGATCACAATTCGAGGAACTAATCCAAATATACTTTCAAATGCTAATTGATTTGTGAAAAATGGTGCCGGTGTTGCTTTTACTACAAGATATGAAAATACTATCAGGATAATTTGTGAAAACAGAGCAATGAGGATCATTCTTTGAGTTTCCTTCTTTCCAAATCTTTCATTAACAATATCAGTCAGAAGAAAGGTTACGGAAAACATTATTGTTGCTGCAGAAGCAAATAAGGTTGTAAAACCCAAGTTATATTCAATTGTTTTTGATGCAACAATATTTGATATAACGATCACTGTCACATATAAAGCTATTAAGCCGTCAGGGCGATTATATCTTCGGGCATAATAAGATCCACAAATAGCAAAGAGAGAGATTACTATTATCCAAAAGACCGCGAGAGTTAAGGTCATAAATATTTTAATTAGTAATAATAATTCTTGTGCTTTATAATACAATAAATTTGCTATCTAGCAATCATATACTAAGAAGATACTTAAGTGCTGAGAAATAAAAAAACCCATCCCCGGAAGAGATAGGTCACTCGTTTTGCCATGACAGGATCCAGAGCCGATCTCGATTATCCAAGGGACTTCTTATGGTACCACCTAACGATCGGTACCAGGGAATAAGCTTGGGGTTGGAGATGACACCCCACACTTTCTTATGTTCGTTTAGAATGGTCTTCAAAGATCGCTTCAACAAATCAGGACCAAAGCCACGGTTACGTTGATCCACCCGCACTTGCAAGCAAGACATGTAATGATAGCCCTCGTAGGTCAGCTGCTCATTTATGCCTTGGTTTACGGAATCCGAGAACTTCTCGGGCGAATGGGCTAAGTGAATGACTCCACCAACATACTCATGCCCGCGATCAGAACTCACCAACTGCAGCGGCCTGATTTCACTTTCATCCTTGCAACCAAGGGAGAGCAGGAACCTGTCACGAAAATGTACAGTGTTGGTGACATACCTCAGTGACCGAAGCGGATCTAACCACGGGATCACATCACCGAACTCTTGTAGCACCTCAATAAACTGCATGAGAAATGCTCGGCTTCGCAGACATTGTGGAACAAGTAGCATCGAACCTCCTTCTTGTATTTATGCCAGACACAATACTACTCATTTCTTAGATAAAGACAACAATTCTCAAACTTGCATTTCTTGACAAAATGAGTAGTATGGGTTCTGGACAATACACAGATTGAAAGGAGCCTCGAATGCTTGCAGCAGGAAGAAGGATCTCGGTGGAGGCATTCCCAGCCTTCAAAGAAAGGAATTTCCGACTTTACTTTTGGGGGATGTTCATTTCATTCGCTGGAACATGGATGCAGCATGTTGCTCTGGGTTGGCTCGTTTTTAAGCTGACTCAATCACCTTTTTGGGTTGGAGCAGTTGCATCTCTCGGTATGCTGCCATCGGTAATCCTTGCACCACTCGGCGGCACAATCGTCGATCGGTATCCGAAGCGCTATGTCATGTATATGACTCAAGGTCTATCCATGATTCAAGCGCTCGTACTCGGATTGCTGACAGTGTACGGTTTGATCACGATTGAGCGAATCTGCATTCTGTCGATCATCTCGGGGTTTATCGTGGCAGTGGACTACCCGGCCCGCCAGGCAATTGTTCGCGAACTCGTATCGCCCGAGAATCTACCATCAGCAATGGCCCTGAACATCAGCATGATGACCCTGTCTGACATCTTTGGGCCGATGCTGGGAGGATTCTTGATCATCTTCATTGGTGAAGGCGGAACATTCATCGTCAATGCGGCGTCGTTCCTAGCCGTTATCGTCGCGTTGTGGATGATCAACATCGATCACGAGCCGATCAAAGATCCGAAGCACCCTTTCAGAATGGTTGCTGTTGGATTCCGCTACACCTTTTGTCAGCCCGGAATCAGACTACCAATCATTTTTGGAGGGCTGGTAATGATGTTTGGATTTTCCTTCCGGTCAATCCTTCCTGTCGTTACCAAGGAATTGTTCAATGGCGGCCCCAAGGTTTTGGGATACCTCAGTGCTTCCCACGCCGTTGGCGCTTTCATTGGAACTGTGCTCGTTTCAGCTTTCGCCAAGAAAGTTTCCCTGAAGTTTTTCCTCCTTGGTGGCAGTCTTCTAACAGCACTTTCCCTGATGTTGTTTTCGAGAATTCACATCCTGCCTAATAGTTTGCTGTTCATTGTAACCGCGGGTATTGGCCTGACGTTGTGTGTGACACTGGTTAGAGCGGTTACACTCCAAGCAAGCAGACGAGACCTAACGGGAGTTGTCTCTGGTTTTACAAACACCTTGTCATTTGGTGGTGTAGCCTTTGGCAATTCACTGACAGGATTCGTGGCCGACAAATACGGCAGTGCAGTCTCGATAGGCCTAAACGGCTCAGTTCTTCTTTTGCTGGTGCTGTTCTTCTGGCTTCATCGAGCCAAGTTCAAACCAGCCTAATCGCTTCAACCGAAGCGGTTTTTTCTTGCTTGCCTTTCTTGACGAAAGTAGTAGTATAATGCCTAGTACAAAGCACACAAAGAAAGGACGGTTACACACAATGCGACAGTTCTTCCGTCGATACTCAATCTGCATCGGAATGATTCTTGGAACTCTACTCGTTGGCTTCCTATGGGTTTCAGCACCAGAACCGACCATGGTAGGTACGGTTATCACCAAGACTCATGAGTCTTCTCAATCCCCTGGGATGCTACCGTGGCAAAGCCGTAGCTCAGGTCCGCTGTGGCTCATTCAAGTCAAGTTGAATGATGGCTATCTACTGAAAGCCGCAATCGACGAGACTAGTTTTCACAAGATCGATCCAGGTGATACCGTCTACCTTGATGGAGGAACGACCTCCAACATCCGGGTAAGCAAAATCGAAAAGAAGTCGCACGGAAGCTAAAATTGGAGTGCATGCCTCGGCCTAATCCGCCGCGGTTTTTTCTT
>JAIFWI010000012.1 GCA_019661945.1 Candidatus Parcubacteria bacterium
CAAAAAAAGCTGAACTAAAAACTGCGCCCTTTGCCTTGAAAAAAATTGAGTCGAATAAAGCCGTTCAGATTTTTCAGCCTGCATTTGTTGAATCGGCCAAACAAGCTGCTGATTATTTTGCCGGTTCAACGGGCGGAGTCTTATCTTCAGTTACTTCAAAAACTATTTTAGAGCAAGCAGAAAAAATAACACCTTTAGAAAAGTTAACTGACTTTACCGATTCTCTACCAATCAAGCCGGAACCATATGCTCTTCAGGCTGATGAAGAAGAACGTTTAGCATATTATAAAAGTCTTATCCGCGAGCAATTCGCTCGAAAAAAATCTGTATTCTTTTGTCTGCCGACTATTCAAGATACAAAACGCATTCACGAAATGTTGCCCAAAGGTATTGAACAATACACGCACGTCATTAATTCAGCTGTTCCCAAAAAAGACTTGATACCTACCTGGAATAAAGCTTCAACAGAACCTCATCCGGTCCTTATCATAGCCACCGGGGCATTCCTCGGAGTACCTAGACACGATATCGGCACTATTGTTATTGAACGAGAAAGTTCAAGCGGTTATAAAACTCAAGTCAGACCATATGTTGACATCCGAACATTTGCGGAAATATACGCAAAAAAGATTGGAGCCAAGCTTGTTTACGGTGATTTACTGCTACGAGTTGATACACTGTGGCGTGCAAAAAATGGTGATATAGCCGAATTGGCCTCGCTTAAATTTCGATCGATTTCAACTGCTCAGGATGTATTAGTCGATATGAAAAAATATAAAAATCTTGATACACCGGAATTTCGGATTTTCAGTGAAGAACTTGAGAATCTTGTTAAATATACTAAAGACAAAAACGAACACCTCTATATATATGCTTCGCGCCGAGGACTGGCACCCATGACCGTCTGCGGCGACTGTGGTACCACCGTGCTTTGTGGCCGATGCAGCGCGCCGACAGTCCTTCATCAAAATTCTGAAGGTAACTTTTTTCTCTGTCACCGCTGCGGCGAGCGCCGCAGTGCCGAAGAACGATGCCGTGTATGTGACAGCTGGCGGCTGACGACCCTCGGTATTGGTATTGAACTTATTGAGGAGGCTCTAACAAACATTTTCCCTGATATAAAAATTTTTCGAATGGATAAAGATACTATAACTACTCACAAGCAGGCTCTGACTGTATCATCCGAATTTTACAATTCTCCCGGCTCGGTACTGGTTGGCACTGAAATGGCCTTAGCTTATCTTGAGCGACCAATCGACAACGCAGCCGTAGCTTCAATTGATTCGCTGTTTTCGATACCAGATTTCCGAATCAATGAGAAAATAATGAATATTATGCTTCGGATGCGCTCGACCGCTCAGAAAATCTTTTTGGTCCAGACAAGGGCCCGCGATCAACGACTTTTCGATTATGCCATTAAGGGAAACTTGATGGATTTTTATCGCGAGGAAATTGACAGCCGGAAAAAACTTGGCTATCCGCCATTCAGTACTCTCATTAAGATTACATCTCGCGGGCCGCGCTATGATGTTGAGAAAGACATGGAATTCATTAAAAGCGAATTAAAAGAGTATAGACCGCTTGTTTTTCCTGCTTTCATTGAAACTATTAACAAAAAAACCATTATGCACGCCTTGATTAAACTTGATCCTAAAGCCTGGCCCAAAAGATCGCTTCTTGAAAAACTACGAGCATTGCCGCCAAACATATCCGTTAATATCGACCCTGAAAGCTTGCTATAATAGATGTATATGATTCAAATTGTTCAAAAAGGAGATGCAGTATTACGGCACATTGCCGAGGTTGTGCCTGTTGCTGATATTGGATCAAAAAAGGTTCAGGATATTATTGCTCGGATGAAAAAGGCTATTGCCCAGGAAGAAGATGCCGTAGCCATAGCGGCACCTCAGATTGGTGAAGCCTTTCGAATTTTTGTTGTCTCAGGAAAAATTTTTATGGAAAACTATCCCGACATTAATCCCGAAGATGCCATGCCGGCTGATCTGGTAGCCATTAATCCTGAAATTACTAAACTATCTAAAGAAAAGAAAAAAGTACCTGAGGGCTGTTTATCTGTACGCTGGCTTTATGGCGATGTCTCCCGCTCAACTCGAGCATCAATTAAAGCATATGACGAACATGGTAAAGAATATAAACGTGGCGGTTCGGGACTTTTAGCCCAAATATTTCAGCACGAAATTGATCACCTCAATGGAATTCTATTTATTGATAAAGCCGAAAATATAGAGGATATACCTCCTGAAAAGATAAAGGAGCAAACAAAATTATGAGCCACTCTCCAGCCATTGCCTTTTTTGGCACATCAGATTATGCCGTTATGGTTCTTGAAGCCTTGCAGCAAGGTAATTTTTTACCAAAGCTCATTATTACTACACCAGATAGACCAGCTGGTAAGGGCATGAAAGTAACGGCGCCGCCAGTAAAAATATGGGCAGAGAAAAATACTATAAAGGTTCTCCAGCCTGAAAAATTAAAAGACCCAAGCTTCATTCAAGAATTAACCTCAGGGGCATTTGATCTTTTTATTGTTGTAGCATACGGCAAAATTATTCCTCAAGAAATTATTGACCTGTCCCCGCACGGGGCACTCAACGTCCATGCTTCACTTTTGCCCAAATTACGCGGTGCCTCACCTATCGAAACAGCCATACTTGAGGATCTGAAACATACTGGAATTACTATTATGCTTATAGACTCAGAAATGGATCATGGGCCAATTATTGCAAAGCAAGAGGTTGTGGTTCAAGCCTGGCCGCCAAAAGCTCGTGACTTAGGTAAAGCATTAGTTGAAGCTGGAGGAAAACTTTTAGTTGAAACAATTCCCACGTGGCTAAGTGGTAATATACAACCCCAACCTCAAGATCATACCCAAGCCACATATACAAAAAAGATTGTGAAAGAAGACGGTCTCATTGATTTTAAAGCAGACCCATACCTCAATTTCAGAAAAATCCAGGCATACGCCGATTGGCCTAGAACATATTTTTTTGCTGAGAAAGATTCAAAAAAGGTTCGTATGGTTATTACCGAGGCAGAATATAAAGACAACCGCTTACATATTCTCAAAGTTATTCCTGAGGGGAAGAATGAAATGAATTTTGCTGCTGTGAGACAATTGTATCAAGTGCCCGAAGGGATCGATGAGCTATATAAATAGTATAGGAGAAAATACAGATTGCTATACCAATAGTAATATAGCTCACCACAGGATTTATTGTATTAGAAAGGTGTCTATGCATAAGGGTCTATGACCGCTTATTCTGTCGCATGCCTCGGACCATATTTTTAATGGCTGCCCCTCCCTTTCTTTCCATGGATCGTTGTTTATCGAATTTCGATTTTAATTCACGTGAGATTTCATCTTTCATATCATCTATTGCCGCATGAAGATCTTCTTTTTTTGAAACTGCCCGAAAGGTAGTTTTTCCGACACGCAGGTTTATCTCAGCCATGAAAATATTGCCTGACTTGTGATGATTGGTCGTTTTACCAAGCTCTACCTGGGCAAAAACATTGTCTGCTTCAAAATCTACCAGTTTTTTAAGGGTTAATAATTTTTTTGTTAAATAATCTTCTGTTTCTGTTTTTAGGCTGATATTCGTAGTTTTAATGTTTATATTCATATGTTTATTATAACTCAACTATAGGCATTTACTATACAAGACGGAATATAAAAGTTTCTATTACCTTTTTTGGCATAAACATGAGGCTGTATTATAATGAAACAGCATGCGTATTGCTATTTTTATTTGCACGATTTTACTGATCATTTCAACACTATTTGTAGTTGTTGTTGTACAGCAAATTGGCCCACCGATATGCTTCTTCTGGTGTCGCTCCCAAGCCCAGGTTGAGACTGAATCATTTATTGTAAATCCTAAAGAAACATTAGATGAGATTATACAGAGGCTTAATACTGAAGGTTTTATAAAGACTGAATTAGCATTTAAATCCTTGAGATTGATAGAGCGAGATCAAGTCCCTATCAAACCCGGCGAATATAAAATCTCAAAATCAATGAGCCTGAGTCGAGTATATTCAACGCTAACTCAACCGCCTGAGAAAGTCTGGCTCGACGTACCAGAATTCCGTGAAATAGATAAATTAGGAAAGTTTTTTGCACAAGAACTCGGCTGGAATGCCACCACGACCGATGATTTTATTTTTCAATTTCGAAGGGATACTCATGCTCATGTTAAAAAAGAAGCTATGCAGATATTGAGTTTACAAACTAATTGGGATGATCTAGAGAAAAAAACTGCTGAAGAACTCTATGACAATATTGAATATGACATCTTAACTAGGACCTTCGTGCCTGGCTCATATCTTATTCCCCTTACCGATAACGGCACAAAAATTGCTCTGTATTTTTTTGAAAAAGCTGGCGCTCCAGTGACCAAGCGCTTGTCAGTATCATTTATGCACAAAAGCAGTATTACTCGCCTCTTTAATTCAGTTCGTAATGCCATCGAATTACTACCTGATATCGTACCTCAGCCGCCGTATGACATTCAAATTACATCAAAAGATAGCCAAGTATATTTGGTATTTAGCAGTGCATATTGGAATCAAGGGACTGGGCCACTAGTGCTTGTGCCCGGCAGTCGCGATCAAGATCTGGTGGGCGATATTGCTACTAATATCTATCAACGCATATATCGCACCGATGGCGCGTACCGTACGAGGCTAGCCGGCACATTCCTGTGGCATGATGAACATGATCATTATCACTTTGATGATTTCATGGATTATATTTTGGCTCCGGTTGATGCAGCTACAAAGATTGAACCCGTCCAAGAAAAAACCAGTTTCTGTGTTCGCGACAAAGATTTAATTAAAAAATTGCCAGGTAGTCCGACTGAAGCGAAATATTCTACATGCAGTACAACTATTCAGGGAGTTTCTGTCGGCTGGGGTGATGTCTATAAATATACATTGGCAGATCAAGACATTAATATTACGAAATTACCAAAGGGATACTACCGCCTTATATTTGAAGTAAATCCTGGTGAGCATTTTAATGAAGTACGCATGGATAATAACTCAAGCAGTGTTTTGCTTTTGCTTGATCCACAAAAGCACACTGTTCAAATTCAGAAGGAATAACGTATAATAAAACGATGAAAAAAATTGTTGTCATAGTACTTATAGCTGCACTCGGTGCAGGGTTTGGTTTTACCCTATGGCTTCGAAATCAACCTGAAGACGAATCTGAAACAACAAAATCCCTTCCAACTCCTTCCCCGATTACATCGTCACCGGCTAAACCAGTCAGTCTAGAAGTTGAAGTGGTAGCAGAAAATTTGAATATTCCCTGGGACATTGCCTTTTTACCTAATCAGGAAATGCTTGTAACCGAGCGCGGCGGCCGGCTTATTCATATTTCAAAAACGGGAGAGAAGAAAACTCTTATTGTCGACAGTGTTAAATCAACTGGTGAATCTGGACTCTTGGGCATAATTCTTCATCCTCGCTTTACTGAAAATCACTTTGTATATCTTTATATTACCCACACAGCTACAGGTGGTGGTCTTTTAAATAGAGTCGAGCGATATGTCTATGAAAACAATCAGCTGACTCAGAAAAAAACTATTATTTCGAATATCCCCGGTGCGCTGTACCACGACGGCGGCCGAATGGAATTTGGACCTGATGGATTTCTCTATATTACTACTGGTGATGCTACAAAAGAAAATCTGGCTCAAGATAAAAATTCGTTAGCTGGTAAAATTTTGCGTCTCAACGATGACGGCACAATTCCAAGCGGCAATCCATTCAACACTGCCATGTATTCATTCGGCCATCGCAATCCTCAAGGCTTAACTTGGGATCCACAGGGTAATTTGTGGAGTACCGAACACGGCCGTTCCGGAGTTTTAACAGGTTACGATGAACTAAATCTTATCACTGCTGGCTCAAACTATGGCTGGCCAACCATTCAAGGTCCTGAAACAAAATCTGGCTTAGTAACACCAGTTTTAAATTCCGGCAGCAATACCACGTGGGCTCCTGCCAGCGCTTTATATTGGGATGGCAGTATTTTCTTTGGCGGATTACTCGGAGAGAGTCTTTACGAAGCTAAACTTCAAGGCAATACTGTTACAAAATTAAATAAATATTTTTTTAAAGAATACGGCCGAATTCGAACAGTTCGCCTTGGTCCTGACGGCATGTTTTATATGACCACAAGTAACCACGATGGCCGAGGTAAACCAAAAAGCGGAGATGATAAAATTTTGCGTGTAAATCCAGCTCGATTTAGGTAATAAAAAACCCGCTGCACTTTTGCGGGTACCGAAGCACTCAACCTTCAATGGCAAGGCGAATTTTAGCCAGAGCCTTGTCCTCAATCTTGCGCACCCACGTCTGACATTTGCCAATGAGGTAACCGACTTGCTTTAGTGTCAGCTGGTCTTCTTCTACATGCCGCCAGATGAAGCGCAAGCATACGACGACATGTTCAGTGTCAGTCAGCCCAGCCAAGTTTCGACTGACAATGTGTTTAAATACCTCGATATAGTCTGCCAGCTCAACATCGTGGTACTGTCGAGTCCAATCAGCTCCCTCTGAGTCTAATCCAAGTGGATGAGTGGTCATCAGTTTGTTGCGGTAAGTTAACTTGCGCAAAGCCACAAGTAACCTATTGATGACAGCCCGGCAGGCATAGGTCGAGAATTTGTTGCCCGAATCAATATTAAACTTGTTGACTGAATCGAGCAAAGCAAGATTCCCTTCGGATACGGCTTCAGCCAGATCAATCTGAGTAATGTTGAGTCGTTTAATCATTACCAGGACTAAAGCCAAGTTCTTCCGGACCAAAAATTCCTGAAGAAGTTCCATGCGCCGATACGACTCCAGAAATAGGGTGGCTCGTTTGTAGGTCAAGCCTTTTTCTCTGATCAACATCTGTAGCTCACTCAGCTTTAACTTCGAGTAGTTAAAGCGCAACAACATCAGGCGCTCTTCCTCTTGTGTTAGAGACTCTGGAGTCGCCCCAGATTTTGCAATACTCTCACTTTGCACCGTGGGATGGTACCACGATGTAGTAGGTAGATCTGGTTCCCAGCTTGGACCAAACAACTGACGCTCAATGTCCACCTTGTCGAATTCAATGCTGTACTTACACCTGAAAGTCCCGGCAAGCAACCTCTCAACCTTTTTGCGAATCCCATCAGGGATCAATGATGTGCTGATCAACGTGACCGGCACATGAGTCACAACAGCTGTCATGGCGGCCTCCTTTCGTGTACATGATCTTCCAATTGAAGTTAAACACATCAATACGAAATTATCAACTGTGGTGTAAGTAAGCTCGGCCTTGCGCGTCTTCAAAAGTACATTAGAAAAAACTCGGGCGCGGTTTCGTTCACAACAAATGAATAAGTATTGGTGCAGTATGTTTTTTTGTAGTGCCTCAATACTTGGGCATTCCCAAGAGGTCGATACAGTAGTGGAAGTGGTGGTTAATGTTACTCAAATATAAATAAAATAATTAAAAAATTTAAATTCAATGAAAAAAATAATCGCGTTTACGGCAGTGTTCGCTCTTCTTGCTGCATCTACTCCTGTATTTGCACAAGACGATATTGTCGTAAAAAACAATAATACAACAACAGTTACAAATACCGTCGGTACTGCATCTGACACAGGCGGAAATACTGCAAACGGTGGACGAGCCCGCAACCGAACTGAAGGCGGAAATATCTCAGATGTTGGATCATCAAATGATGCCGGCAATGGCGGTAGCACCGTCCTCGGCGGCATGGGAGGACTTATCGTCACAGGTAATGCTCTCTCAAACTCTCATATCAGCAATGAAATCAACACCAGTGATACAAACGTAGAAGCAACACCATGGGCTGTATCAGAGATTCGTGTTCGAAATCGAAACACTACAAGCCTATCAAACACCATGGGTACTGACTCATTCTCTGGTGAAAACGTTGCAAATGGCAAACGTGCTCGCAATGTCACAACTGGTGGCGATGTAGATAGCGCAAACTTTGACAACAATGCTGGCAATGATGGCAGCCATGTTGAAGGAGGTTCAGGCGGAGAAATTCGCACTGGCTCTGCAACATCAAATGGAAATGTTGTGAATGTTTTGAATCGAAACGTTACTCGAATCCGAAAGTAATATTGCATGAATGAAGAAGAGGGGGACACTTGTCCCCTCTTCTGGTAGAGCTCCCTCAGCGTTATTTATGAGGGAGTTCTACCAGAGGGTTTGATCAGATTTATTATCATTATGAAAAAATTATCCACATACTGTTTGGTAATAGCACTTATTATTTCAGTTAGTTTCGGTCAAGTATGTACTGTTTTCGCAGAAGAAACACCTGGAGAAACATCTTCTGGATCAGCTCCAGCAGAATCTACAACAACTGAGACACCTACAAGCGAAATAAGTTCTGAATCAGTGCCAGTAGCAGATCCGATTGAAACAACTGCCCCAGAACCAGAAGAAAGTCCTGAACCAACACCGACAGTTACAGTTGAAACTGAAAATACAGCCACTGCGACAAATACCTCAACTACTGATGCTCTAACCGGCACAAACACTGCATCAAGTACAGCAACATCGACCATTGATACCGGAAATGCTTACGCCAATTCAAATACTATTAATGTTGTGAATGTAAATGTCACAAATTCTGATGCTCTCATCAGTATTCTCGATAGCTTCCTGGAAGATGATACCTATGTTGACCTTAGAGACATTGATTTTACTTCCGCCCTTTCTGGAAACACCCACCTACATTCTTCTACAACGAATAATGCTCTTATCAATAACACTACTATCGTCCGTTCAAATACGGGCAATAATAATGCTACAGGTACAGACTCGCTCATTTTGACTGGCGATGCTTATGCGAATGCCAATATCATCAATCTAGCAAACTTGAATCTGATTGATTCAAATTATCTCATGCTTATATTTAATAATTTTGGATCATGGAGCGGTGATATTGTCTTGCCCACTCAAGATTTCTTTGAACAATTTTTGAGGAGCACAACCCATCCCAACAGCACCAGTCCGATCATTTCAAACAATAATAATACAGCTGACATTACTAATACTGTGACTACAGATGCTACGACTGGTGAAAACAATGCTTCAGGTGACTCGTCCATTATTGCCACCGGTGACGCTCGAGCTGGCTCAAATGTCATCAATGATGTTAATCAAAATATTATTGGCGGTAGCGCGGTAGCATTAGTTTTCCGAGTCTTTGGCAATTGGTCCGGAAAAATCCTTAACCTGCCTTCACAACTCATGTGGAATAATAATCCAGTCGGTGTTCAGATACTGGGAAGTGCACCAGGTAGTTCAGTACAAAACGGTTCAATTAATTCCTCAAATAATAATACGGCCATTATCCGGAATAATGTCTCAGTCAGTGCCGACACCGGAAATAATAATGTCCAGGGTGATACATCGGCAATTCTAACAGGCGACGCATTTGCCGCAGCCAATGTTATTAACGTAGCCAACCACAATGTCATTGGCCGAAACTGGATGACTGCCATTATTAGTATTTTTGGTGATTGGGACGGTAACGTTACATTTGGTCAGCCAGATCTCTGGATTGGAACCCGGGCAGAATCTATGAGCGGCGAAAATTGGCCTGGTTCAGAAATTAAATATTACTATACTGTTAAAAATAATGGTGATGCTCCAGCCAGCAATATCGTCCTCCGCCATACTGTTGATCCTCAAACGCCGTACATAGGATTTACCCAGGTAACCGAGCATGTATTAGAGGTTGGAAGTCTTGCCCCAGGTGAAGTAAAGGAATTCGAATACTCTGGACGTGTACTCAAAACCATTAAAGGAGTCGACATCCCTGTTACAAGTACCATTACCGTCAAGGCTCAGGAATCAGATACAAACAGAGACGATAATACTGATATTATTAGTGTCGTTGCCACGGAGTCCTTTCCAGCCTATCTTGTTACCCGTGGAGTTCCAGCCCACTTTGAAATATCAAAGACTAATAATGCCAGTTCAACAGTCTCTGCTTCAAGCACCGTAGATTATACGGTTAAAATTAGAAACCATGGCGGCATCGCAGAAGATGCAACCCTTGTTGATATCCTCACCAGCGAATCAGGCACCGTTATTAACACCGAAGAGTGGGATTTAGAAAAAGTCATGCCGGATGAAGAAATTACTATTACCTATACTGTATTATTTAATGCCAGCACGACACCCGGACTGTATACCAATAGCGCCCAAGTGCGTTCTCATTATCATGCATTCACCAATTCAGCTATTGCTACAAGCACGGTGCGTGTTGGATATTCGCCGCAATTTATCGTCAATCCTATCGTTGAAGATATTGAACCATTAGAACCACCAGCCTTCGCAAAAAAACCATTTCAACGTATTGCTCTGACCTCATCAACTGGCATTACCCTTTCTGAAGCAACGACAAGTACGACAACTGCACTTTCAATGGCTAACATCATGCCAACTGATCAAATTGTTGTTGATTCAAATAACTTAGCCAATGTTCTTGGTGCCTTAAAACCCTATATGTCATATTGGTACCTCTTACTCCTTATCCTTTTAGTTGGGTATGCCGCCTATAGATATAAAAAACATTATAGTGTAGAGTTATAAGTAATTAGTAATAATTAGCTTATATGTCAATAACAGCATATTGTGTTAAGTGCAAAGAAAAAAGGGACATGGTAGACCCTCAAGAAGTTGATATGAAGGGCGGCCGCAAGGCTATGCAGGGCAAATGTCCTGTCTGCGGCACCAAAATGTTCCGGATCATGGGCAAGCCAAAGGCAGAAGGAATGGCCGGGGGTATGCCATCAGCTCCAGCAGCAATGGAATAATAGAAATCTCAGAACAAAAAACACCCGAAAGGGTGTTTTTTGTTGTCTATTTCTTCTCCTCAGCAAAGTGGGCATTCAAAGGCTGGCCGTCTTGGTAGACGGTTAAACCTTTTTTGCGAAGTTCTTTGAAGAATTCCAATGGTGGAATAAGAAGATCTGGAGCAAAACTGCCGCGTTCAGTCACTCGGCCATCTTTAATCATTTGAGCCATAATTGAAGCTGGCAAACCTGTATCAATGTTGCATCCGGCATCTTCCCAACCTGGAAGCGTAAAGACGATACACTCCATATGTGTAATGTAGGTCTCACCTTTTTTATCTTTACCAGAAATAGTCACCCAAAGATTTTCTGTTTCGTTATAGTGCTCTGGTCGACCTAATTTGGTCAATACTCGAGCGACGGCATCAACTGGTTTGACTTGAATCTTTTCAATTGTCACTGGATCCTCTTCTCCCATACCAAGATCAATCATCATATTTAATGCGGCAAGCGAGTGATCAGGAAAACCGGCATAGAATCGAATATTTCTTGGTTTTAGATCTTTATAATCCTCATAGAAGCTCCATGTTTCAGGATGGCGGACCAAATAACACTTTTGTTGGCCGATTTCTCGGAATTCTCTGATTTCTTCAGTATCAGGCGGGTTTTTCTCAAACCATTGGCCATTTTCAAGCACAGCTGCCGGATCACTCAATTCTTCAATAATACTAGGAATGGAAAAAGGAACAACGAATTCTTTAATATTAGAATCCCAGGCAAAACCAATTTCAATTGTGTCGATTTCGCTAAAAAACTGTGAGGCATAGCGCATCATAACGTTATTGATACCAGGGGTTGAACCGCAGCCGGTAATTGCAACAAGGCCGGCCTTCTTGAAGTCTTCACTCATAGCATATTGCGCTTTGGTAGTAGGAATATCTGATCCAAGATCAATAACATGGCGTTTTAAATCCAAACAGACCTTATATACCTCTTGATTCCAATCCCCCTCAGCGCAGTTAATAACAATTGGTGCATCAATACTTAGAACAAAGGTTTTGAAATGCTCCTGATCGCGAAGATCAACGAAACTAAATTCAGTACCGGGAAATTTTTTCAAATTTTCTTCTGATCCTTCTTTATAGAGATCTGCTAAGTGAACCTTATGTCCTGATTCAATTAAATCTCTAGTGACAATCCGGCCTTGCATACCGCTCGAGCCGATAATAAGAAAATCGTAGGTCATTATATTGTATTATTTATAATTATATTTTTATTGTACCACACCTGCTGTGCCGTTAAAGATGTTTATGAGATAGGTGTTAATCTCTCGCTGATCGAGATCATAGAAATTCTTATTCTCATTGTGGAGCCTAAGGGCGAGGTCAAGCCCGACAAAACGCCAGTGCCATGGTTCGAAAACATAATAAGAATTATTAGGTGGATATGACAGGACAAAGCCGTATTTATATGCATTATTCTGAAGCCAGGTATAGGTAGGACTTTTTTGAAAACCTGAAAAGGTTGCTCCGATTGTCGGAGTAGTAACATCTATTGTCGTACCCAATTGATGCTCAGAATAACCCTGATCTGCTGAGAATTGATTAGCAGTACCTGCACCGTAAGTTGTTTTATAACCTGATTTCACTAATGCTTGAGTTCCAAATGAACGATAAGCAGAAATAACTTGGAGAGGAAGGTTGTCTCGCTGAGCGGCATCAAGCATTTCTTTCAGAAATGGCCAGACTCGGTCATGAATTAAGAGAGGCTTATCTTTATTATTTAAATATTTATTATCAATAGTCGTTAGCTCTATTGGATTATAATTTTCATTCAGAAAATAAACTTTAGAATATTTTTGCAATAACTGTGGGTCGGTTTGAGCCAATTTGGTTAAACGATCAACGGTAAAGCCGATTTCGTCAGCCTGACGAGCATATGCTGTACTCTTTTCACGTTCGGCCAATAATTCCGTTGATAATTGACTTAAATCAGCTTGAACTTTGGTTAAGCTGTCATTTGAATCTTTAAGCGCTTGCTCGAGGAGCACTACTTTGCCCTTAAGAAGATTTCGTTCTTGACTCGTGTAAAAACCATAGGCTATTGAACCTGCCGCAGCAATTACAAGTACAACTAAAATAAGACTCTTTTTCAGTAGTTCCACTCGACTATTGTAGCACAGGTGATATTAGAGAAGGAAGATTAGATAAACTGACTCAGTCGATTACGAACTGTATCAATAGAAATAGCATAACTCTTGCCGCGACTTAAACTTGTAGCAACATTCACACCGACGACACGGCCTGATTCATCAATAAGCGGCCCACCCGAAAATCCGGGAGTAATAAAGGCATCGGTTTCAATTAATCCCTCAAATGATTCAACAACATTATCATCACCTGATGCTCTGATTGCGCGATCAAACCCCGTCACCCGGCCAACAGAAATAGTATTGTTGTAGAGTCCTAAGACATTGCCGATCGCCGCTACAGACTGCCCTGCTTTAATCTCAGACAACGTACCAAGTGGAATACTATTTTCATAGGTTCCCTCAATTTTTACGACAGCAATATCTTGTTCTGAATCACGATAGACAACCTCGGCTTCTACATTTGTGCCGTCATACAAGACAACGGTATAGGTACTATCAGGAGAAGCCACTACATGTTTATTTGTTAGAATATATCCGTCATGAGTAAATATAAAACCGCTGCCAATACCAACTCGATTACCATTCACATCTACAATTGAAACAACTGCAGGTGTAGCTTCAGCCGCTTTTTCTGCAAGTGCTTCTTGACCCACATAGTCCTGAACTTCAAATGGACTAACAGTTATGGTTCGTTCAAGAACATCACCGCGAGCAGCTAATTCAGCCTGAAGATCAGCATAATATTGAGCCTGTGCCGGAATACTGCCTAGAATATTAATACAAATCAGTAATGTTAATGTATAAACTATAATTTTCCTCATAAAAAAACTGACGCATCAGGCCAGCTTTCTTACTAGTGTTGAGATTACATATTATTTTTATTGAAAGAACGGGCTGGGCGGTACGTCACTTAAATATATGAAAGCACAACACAAAGCAATTCATTGTGAATGCGGCGAAGATGTCTTTGGTAAAAACACCATGGATGTTATTCGAAAAGAAATGGATCACATCCGAGTTATTCATCCTGACACCTACGAAGAAATGCTCGAGGATCTAACACCAGAACAAATTAAAACTCGGATGATGCGCCAAATTCACACTGTAAATGTTATTACGCCGTAAAGAAAAAAGCCGCTTCGATTGAAGACGGCCGGGCTTACTGTTTAATCAAGGTGAAACTTGTGGGTTCAAAGACATACATGTCGAGCTCATTGCCAGCAAGTATCCGAAGAGACTCTGCTGCTTCGTCTTCCCCATCTGCTTCGAGAGCTTCAATGACTTCGCTGGCATAGGCCAAGCGCGAGCCCTCAGGAACTTCCGGAAGATCAACACCAAGCTGCTCCTTGGTGAAAATCGTACTGATTTTCATGCCTCTTAAGGCTTGTCGAACAACAAGTGGGGTCTGTTCATCCTTGCCCAAGGCTGTGACCAGAATCATCTGGCGCTTGCCTCTAACAAAGAGACCTGGCTTGCCTGCTGGAGCCATTACCTCACCATCTGAGTCATGAATCATGACAGTGGGAACCATGCGATACTCCTTTCGATTGCTTTACAATTGCTGAACTAAAATAAGACTACAAACAAAAAGAGTAAAAAGCAAGAAAACAAAAAACCCTGCGACGTGCACAGGGTTTTTTGTTGCCTTAGCAACTATACTATCGGCCGTTTCCTGAATTTTTGCCTTTGGTTGCGACGAAGCTTACACAATCACCTTGGTTTTTGAAGCTATTGCCTTTGTCATCGGCCAGTGTTTTCCAACCGCCATTTTTACACGCATTCTGCGATGAGGCGACAGGGATTTCATAGGTGAAGAGTGTGGAATTAATCAGCGTATTATCAATATCAACAACAAGCCGATGATCTGTAGTAGCCCACTCTGAATCAGTTACGACTTGAATGCCGGTAACAACATACGAACCATATTTCACCAGAGCTGTATCATATGGATCATAGAATGCTCCGCCAGGAAGTTGGCTTGTATCTAAGAGTCTGCCGGTTTGGAGAAAGTCTCCGGTACTAGACCATACTCCTGGAACACATGGTGCGCCAGCTGAATCTGTTCCGAAATAAGCAAAGATATTTTTTTCTCCGGTTGGAGTCTCTACATTAATCTGAAAGCGAGGAGAACCGCCAATGCATGTATCACCTTCTGGTAATCGGTAGTCTGTCATGAGTTGAGTAAGTGTTGCAAAGGTTGTACTTGCTTCCGCTGGATAATCAATACCGCCAAATCCGCCTGTGTCAGGATCTGACACAAGTTGGACGGCACGGGTAGATGCATTACCCGGACTTACATAAGTTGCATCACCAAATAGTGAATAATGTTCCGGCGAATGCAGAGCAAATGCCGGCAAGGCTACAGCAAAAGTCATAAGCAAGGCTAATGCTGATCCTATTGTTTTTGTATATTTCATACGCAAATGTATTAACCAATAATGTTAGCCAGTAACTTTTTGATTATACTGTTTGGCAAATGAAATATGTATTAAGTGCAAGAAAAAAGCCCGCTTTTCAGCAAGGCTCACAAACAAACTATTCAGCGCACCGCAAGAGTGTTGGCGGTGAACTCAATGCCCTTCGGCTTGATTACCACTTTCTTCTCTCCCCTCACGATGTGACCAGCTTCCATTGCTCCAAAGCCGTACTTCTCTTTGTGCTTCTCGGCAAAGTCCAGTAAACCCCGGACCTGGTGTGAAGAAACGAAGAGAGCAAAGCCTGCACCCATGTTGAAGGTGCTGTAGGCTTCGCGGTCAGTGACCGGTCCATGTTTCTGGATGAAATCAAAGACCGGCTGCGGCCTTGGAACTTTTTCAAGGATGTACGTAAACTCAGCATCGGCCCGCATGATTTTACGCCAGCCATGGCCAGTGATGTGCACGCCGTACTTAATGAAAATCCCAGCGTCAAGACAATCCTCGATGAAGCCGCTGTAGATGTGCGTCGGATCAAGCAAGGCCTCACCAAAGGATCGTCCATCCGACAGCTTCCAGCTGTATCCTTCATCAAGCCTTTCGGCTATCTTCCGAGCTGATGAGAGACCATTGGCATGAATACCTGAGCTATCGAGCAGGATGATGCTATCACCCGCTTGAAGGTTCTTTGGATCCATTACTCCAGGTTTCGGTGCTATTCCCCAGCTTGAACCAGAGAGAAGAACTGTGCCCGAAATAATGATCCCTTTGAGCGTTGGTGTTTCACCACCGACCCAAATGCATCGCGCCAGATCACAGGCATCACCCCAGCCCTGGACTAGATCGTCAGCTCGCTCCTCATCGGTGAACCAATCATCGCTTCCAACCGCCACATGCATGGCGACAGATGCCGGAAAAATGCCAACAGTTGCCGGGTCGTTCACAATCATGGCAACAGTGTCCTGGGCAATCTGTCTGTAGTGCGACCGACCAGTGATTTTCCGGACAGCATCGGCCACAAGATTCTTAGTCCCAAGACCTTCTTCAACGTGCCCTACGTACATCTGATGCTCCCCAAATCGATTAGCGTCTACCTTCATCAGATAGACACTTTCGCCTCGACTTGCCTCCCGACCGTATACACCAAACCGCTCAGCATTCTGGTATGTCCTTTTCGCCCGCATTTGGCATTTACGCTTGAAGGGATCGAGGTTCTCGTAGTTGACGCCTGCATCAGCATACGTCATTCCGACTTCGTTGGGTTGGGTCATACAACCCTCCTTTCCTGTAGAGGTTCAGTTCTAGCCTGATATTAAAGGAAATAAGAAAAAATACAAGAAATATTTACTGATTAAACGTATTACATTGAGCAACCGAGCCGGTTTCAAAGCCCCGGTTAAACCATGAGGAACGCTCAGCAGATGAACCGTGGGTCCATGTTTCTGGATTAATTCTACCGGTTACACGTTGTTGAATGCGATCATCCCCTACGGCCGCGGCGGCATCAATCGCCTCAGTGATTTCTCCCGGCTCAAAGACACCTAAATCTTTTACCGAATATGCCCAAAGGCCGGCAAAACAATCTGCTTGTAATTCAAGTTTAATTGAAAGATCATTAGCTTCTTGATCTGAAACTTGCTGTGATTGGACTTGTTCCATAATACCAAGTTCGTTCTGAACATGGTGGCCGACTTCGTGGGCAATGACATACGCTTCAGCTACATCGCCGCCTTGAGCGCCAAAACGCGTTCGAAGTTCATCAAAAAAAGTTTCATCTAAATAAATTACTTCATCAAGCGGGCAATAGTGAGGTCCGACATCGGAACTAGCAATGCCGCAGCCGGATTGAGTCGCTTGGCGAAATAAAACTAATTTCGGTGGATCATACGTAAAATTATTTTCAGCAAAAAATCGCGACCACATATCATTGGTCGAACCGAGCACCGTGGAAGCAAATACTTCATATGAATCAGCGCCTTCAAAATCTTTTTGAGTATATTGTTGTTCTGTCTGAACTTGAATAGTTTGCAAACCATTTAAGACATCAGTAATATCCCCGCCATTAAGTAAATTAAAAATAATAACCAGAGCCACACCGACAACGCCAAGTCCACCGCCGGCAATACCAAGCGGCATTCCCCGTCTGTCCTCCACATTTCCCCGGCTTAAAATTCTGCCCCAATTGGCCATGATTATATTATAGACACTTTTATTACTGAAGAATTACAGAATAAAAAAACCAAGCGCTTGCGCTACTTGGCAGTGGCCAATACCCCAGGTTGGGTAGTTGGCAGCCGCTTGAACGTGAAAAGATGGTCAACTTTGTCACGCCGAGCAAAATATCGGATTTGATCACTCCGGAATCCGAAGGCACTTCCGGTTGGCACTGTTACATCCCCATTAAGAACTCTGTCTTCTGTCAGAACATGTGTCACCATGCCGACACAATAGATGACCCCATCTTTTTCGACAAAGAATGGGCCACCACTAGCTCCAGGCTGGGTGTAACATGTCGTGAGCAAGTCTGTTGGAACTGTGACTGGCCCAAAACCGATGTTCTCTGTAAACTCGTGTCTGCCTTTCATGTATTCCCCTGTAGAGAAGGTTCCCTGATTCGCATCAGCTGATCCACATAGATGGACCCAGCCTTCAGGAATTTCTCCAAGCAGGAATGGGATAGTCTCAGGCATGAAAGGTGCGTCTTCTCTCTCAATTGTAAGAATAGCGAGATCAGCGTTCCAAAAAACATGTGTGATCTTGGCATCTGTCTCTGTGTATCCTAACGGATCTACGCAATCTAGACGGCGAACTGTCATGTAGCCTTTCTTCTTGGCTTCAGCAGTAAGCCCATGATTTACAGTCACAATCGAAGTGACATGCCACCACCCATCCTGTCCATTTCGGGTCAGGTACTGGCGTTCATTAGAAATCACGACACCAGTGGCGACAAGAGAATCCCCCACTTCACTCCAAGACTTCGTCATCGGACTGACAAGCCCAACATATGTTCTCTGCTTTGGAGACACCCTGACTGGCTGTGTGGCAGCTCGCGTGGTCGGCCGAAGTTTTGGCTGAGTCGTCGACCTAGTTGCAAGTTGGGCCGTCTGTGCTGATGCACACGAAACTTCAACGAACAGCAAGGCCACGAGCCAGACTGTCCGTACAGAAATCAGTCGTGACATGTGAACCTCCTTTAGGTTACGCGGTTGAACAAGAGTGAACTACTCAGTTAATAGTAGAACTGCTCAGTTTAAAATGCAAGGAAGTGTATGAAAAAGGACCACTACAATTAATGGTCCTTGGCCGCATCGATCTTCAAAACCTGATCGCCGAGATTGTTGATCCCAGCAATCCTAGAGGCTTCCGCTAGAAAAAATCGGGCCATCTTTTCATTACCGATGCGTTTGAGATGCGAAGCGTATGAACGGTAAAGGCGAACACTGGTGGTTGGTCGAACCACTGACCAATGCTCTAGGGCTCGGTCGTAGGCATCCTGGGCTGCATCCTCGCGGTCTAATGCGTCCATAGCCTCCCCAACACCCATCTCGAGAAGTACTCGGCTATCGGCAGAAATGCCTTTTCGCGACAGGGCTTCCCGGCTGCACCGAAGTGCTTCCCTGTGCCGTCCGAGTTTCCGAAGAATGCTCGAACGGATATCGAGCTCGTCGTGATGCAAGTTCTTGATGCCGACCTTGCGCACCAGTTCGGTGGACAGTTAGCCTGCGGTTCGGAGAGCCAAATAGGCCCTGATGAACCAGATGACCTCTTTGATCCGTCCCGATTTTCGGGCTCTGGCCGCCGCATTGGCTGCAGCACTGTAGTATGTGCTCGAGAGACCACTCAGGGCGTGATGCCCGCCGAGGGCTTCATTGAGTTTGTGCAGCTTTTTGCTCACGGCGATCGCGCCGTCTGGTCCCCAATACTCGCCCTGCCATGAGAGTCGATGGAGCCGTGCCTGCAGTTCTTGGTATGGCATGTGAAGTTCTCCTTGGTTTCGTGTGTCTCAGATCCTGTATTTTTATATCATACATATAACAGATAGTCAAACGTCATTCAACTTGAATATCAAAATGGTAGACTTCTTCTTTTGTTCCTAATGATTCGTAAAGTTTGATAGCTGGAATATCTCCCTTATCTGCCTGAACATAAATGACGTATGCCTTTCTTTCTACGGCAATTTTTTTGAGTTCGTTTATGAGATTTGTAGCTATTCCCTTTCTACGATGAGATTCTGCAACTGCCAAATCATATATATAAATCTCTCGCCTGTCCTGTTCGAATTTTTCTAATTCATATGCTGCCAATCCGCCCACCACTTCATTGCCGTTCAAGGCAACTACAACAATAAAATGCTTTTTGGAAAGAAGCGACTGTATATATTCATCACTCGGAATAGCTTTTTGATATGTATCTATATCCTCGAAAGCTTTTCCAAAAACGTTAAGCAATTCCTTGAGCTGTGATACATCAGAACTTGAAAGCTGTTTGTAGGTATAATTCATGCCAATGAATCAACTCTTACTTTCAGTATATTTTTTGAAGTTGTCGAGAATTGACTGCCAGCCGGAGCGCTGCATTTCTTCTGAGTTTTCATTTTCAGGATCAAAGGTTTGAACAATGTTGACGCCTTCAGGAGTTTGAGTAAATACTATTTTGACATGTCGCTTTGGTTCGCCATTCATATCATATTCAATAAGTTCATGCTCTTTTACATTTGTATATGTACCTCCAAAATCAAATTTGCTGCTGCCATCTTTAGCAGCCATAACTGTTTTAAATGTCCCGCCAGTCCGAACATCATTTTCGGCCTCCGGCGCTTCCCAGTCATCTGAAGCAAATGCCCAGTTCACAATATGCTCCGGCTTGGTCCACATTTCCCAAACCTTTTCTATTGGAGCGTTAATAATACTTTGCACGGTGATTGTTTTATTCATAGTAGATATATTTTAGCAAACTCTTAAAATTTTGTATAAAAAAAGCCGCCGACAGTAGTACTGCAGACGACCACAATCGAATGAGCTTACATATTATCGTGCTTCCGTCTTTAGCGACAAACCGTAATGCTCAAGTATTTTCTTCAGGAACGAAAAGCGCTTCGATCCCATGCCCGAGCAACGCTGGACCTCAGCTTCTGTAAACGTACAGATGTGGCCAAGGGTCATTTTATCTAACTCAGTCTCACAACGACGAGCGAGGTCGCTCAAACCTCTTTTAGTAAAAATCAAGAGCGGTAGTTTAGACACCAAGATAGTATGCGCTTTGCCGGAAGCCTTTGGAAACTTCCCAACAGCAAGTGCATAATCGAGACTACCCTTGCGTCCTTTACCCAGGAAATAATCACCCGTCTCTTCATCGCTCATATCCCAGGTAATGATGATCTTGAGCCTCTGCTCATTATCAAGGATGAGCCTACCGACGGCCTCAGCACGGGTTTTGCCCCAATGCTCGAACTTCTCATCGTTTACTACCTTGGCGACGAAACCATTCCGCCGCCGGCAAGTGATGATGGTTAGCATGAGATCCTCCTTTGTTGAGTTCCTTGAAAAGGTCAGGCTAGAACTAAGCTGACTACGCTTGTAATACCATACTTATGGCATAGATGTCCACAGTGTACTCTTATTTAAAAGGCAAAGGCTCAGACGTGTTAGGTCTGAGCCAGTTTTGTGACCGCTATTTGTATCCGTTAGCTGTCGTTACGGCGTCCTGATGGTTCCGCCCTTGAAGGGCCAACCAGTAAAGACGTACACTTCCACCCGCTTGCCGGCCGGGTTCGTCGCCTTCGCCTTGAAGCGCGCGGCATCGTTCTTGTCTCCGCCTCGGAGACTGATCATGAACCAGGCGTGGTCCGTGATTTCGATGTCCGAGAAGCCCTGGGTTTCCAGAGCCCGCCGCGCGGTGTCTGGGCTTGCGAAGATTCCGCGGGCGATGGCCAGGAAGATGACCAGACACACGATGAGGACGACGCCGATCCTGAGGAGGTGGTCCCGAAGCTTGTCGAAAAACTGGGTTGTCTTCGTGGGCCGGAAAGGTTCCTCGCCGATGGGCCTTGCCTCTGCATAGCCCTTACCTCGCGTGCTCGCGTACATAGAGGTATCTCCTTCTGTTGGATGAAAGGTGTTAACTGACCAGACCGTATATTACCATTTTATACCCACAAAGTCAAGTGTGGACAACAACATTAGTTTTTTGCTTTTCAGCGATGAGGGCAGCCGGCCCAACAGCAAGGCCGGCGCATTCCGCCTTTAAGTTTCGAAATTGCTTTGTCGATTCTTATATTTCTTGTTTCCGCTTTCTTGCCCGAGATTACCCAGCAGATCCACTCATTGCGTGCCAGCGGCGTAATATCCTTCCAGACGGCAAGAGCCCCTGGCGAAGAAGTAAGCGCCTTTCCTAAATCGGTTGGCAATTTATGTAGCGCTTCTTTTTTGGTCATAAGATTATTTTATCAGACTTTTTAGGATAAATGAAAACCCCACGAACGTCTGACCGTGGGGTCTTCTGTTCGTGGGGTGGGTATTACCGTCCAGAGCGTACAGGACGTGGCGGGTATGGCGGTGGGCTGCCATGCTGCCTGTGCACACTGTTTATGAAGCTGT
>JAIFWI010000013.1 GCA_019661945.1 Candidatus Parcubacteria bacterium
AAGGCGGGCCCACGAGGACTCGAACCTCGAACCTTCCTTTTGGAGAGGAATGTTTTACCATTGAAACTATAGGCCCTTCCAGAGGATACTACCACAAAAAACCCTGTTTTTGAAACAGGATTTTTTGCTTATTTTTTGAGTTCTTTGTGGACCGTGGATTTCCGGCACCACTTGCAAAACTTCGAAAGTTCAATCTTTCGTTCTACTTTTCTTTTATTTTTGCTTGACCAGTAGTTAATGCGTTTGCATTCCTTGCAGGCAAGTTTGATGAGTCGGTCCTGTGACATATGTTAAAAATTACGTTTTCCTACAATACTATAAAGGCCTGCCAAAAGCAAGTCACGTAAAGCTTCGCCACGTGTTGAACCTTAATAATAAAACTTTTTAATAAGTGGATTGATACGGGTGACAAGTTCATATGAGGAATAGTCAGCTAGTTTAGCCATATCAGCCACGCCTACGTATTCATTCTCACTTTGACCAATAAGCACTACTTCATCACCGATTTTAGGGTCTTTGACATCAGTGATATCTATGACAATCATATCCATCGAAACTCGGCCGATGACTTTGGCCTTGCCGCCGTTAACCAGAGTAATGCCGATACTTGAAAGACTTCTCGGAAAACCATGCCAGTATCCGATAGGACAAATGCCAATCACGGTTTCTCGTTTTACTTCTTCTGTAAAATCATAACCAACTTTTTCATCTTTTGGCAGAGTTTTAATTTCTGAAATAATTGTTTTCCAGGTGAGCGTTGGCTTTAGAGGATATTTCTTTTCCATATGAGTTTGGGCCTCTACTGACGGCCAAATGCCATGCATTGCAATTCCTACACGAACCATATCAAAATGCGTTTCAGGAAATATGAGTGTCGCGCCGGAAGCGGCAGCGTGAGTAATCGGATTAAATCCAGCATCTTTGAAAGCGGTGATCCATTTTTTGAAAACTTGAATTTGTTTTTGAGTTGGTTCTGTTTCGTTTGGATCTTTGGCTGATGCAAAATGAGTATAGAGTCCTTCGACTTCAATATCGCCTTGATGTTCTTTTAGAAAAGTAATGATCCCCTTCATTTCCTGCACCATAAAACCCTGGCGGTGCATGCCGCTGTCTATTTTTATATGGACCTTAACTTTGCCGTTTAATTTTAAATCTTTTAAACCCTGGGCCGTAAAACTATTGGAAATGGTGATACTTATATTATTATCTACAGCTTCTTGAATTCGTTCTGGCAGAGTGTAGCCGAGCACCAGCATAGGTGTTTCAATGCCTTCTTTCCGCAACCGCAAACCCTCTACAATAGAATCAACCGCCAGCCAATCGGCGCCAAGAGCAGCAATTTCTTTTGAAAAATCAACTAGGCCATGGCCGTAGGCGTTTGATTTGACGACAGCCATTAATTTTGTGGTTTTTGGAATAAGGGAGCGAAAAATGCGATAGTTATGAGCAATCGCTAATTTATCTATTTCAATCCATGTCCGTAATCCCAAGCGGGCTTCTTTAGAAAACATATTTTCCTCACTATAACACAAAACCCGCATCTGTCGTTACAGCAGCGGGTTGAATGGACCATGGAAGGATTTGAACCTCCATCTCCAGCCTTCAGTCCTCTCTAAAATTCGCGCGATATTTTAGAGGTTTTTAGACCTCCTGCTGGCACTTTCCCATTAAGCTACAGGCCCATTATCAGTAACTAATTATTGATTGTAAATGTTACCGTTGAATAGGTCAAGAGATTTGGACACTTAGTGTCTAAGTTTATTAACCATTGTTTTTTGTTCGAAAATAAGATATATTTCTTTCACTTGCGTAGGTGGCAGAGTGGTCAAATGCACCTGACTGTAAATCAGGCGCCCTATGGGCTACGAAGGTTCAAATCCTTCCCTACGCACCAAACAAAAACCGCCCCATTTTTTAAAATGAGCGGTTTTTGTATTCTTTGCTCTTAACTTGCGTATTGATCAGTGCTGACGAGTTCTTCGCGGAGGATGTTGCCCTTGCGGCCTTTTTTGACATCAAAGGTGAATTGGTTGTCTTTGCCGAGACCGACAGTGATTGTACCGCCTTTCATAATGCCTTTGGAAATAATAAACGAAGCTACTGGTGTCAGAATTTTATTTTGAATCAAACGTCGTAGTGGACGTGCGCCGTATTGTGGATTGTATCCTTCTTTTGAAAGATATTCATACACTTCTGGATTTACTTCAAGATTAATTTCCTTTGCAGTAAGTCTTTCTTTGATTAAACCAACCTGAATTTCAACAATCTTCCTGATTGCTTCCTGTGACAGAATATCAAAGACTACAATATCATCGATTCGGTTTAGAAATTCTGGTTTAAAGAATTCTTTCAAACTATCCATGACGCGGTTTTTGACATCCTCGTAATCATTCTTGTGACTAACATCGTAGCTAAAGCCGAAGCGCTGCATTTTATCAATATACTGCGCACCGAGGTTTGAAGTCATGATGATAACGGTGTTGCGGAAATTTACTTTGCGGCCTTTTGAGTCAGTCAGTTGACCATTATCAAGCACCTGGAGCAAAATATTGAAGACTTCAGGATGAGCTTTTTCAATTTCATCGAAGAGAATAACAGAGTATGGTCGATGACGAATGACTTCAGTAAAGGCTCCGCCTTCTTCATAGCCAACATATCCTGCCGGCGCACCAATGAGTTTCGAAACAGAATGCTTTTCCATAAACTCTGACATATCCAATCGAATCAAAGCTTTGTCGTCATCAAACATAAATTGAGCCAAGGCTTTGGTTAATTCAGTTTTACCAACTCCAGTTGGGCCAAGGAAAATGAATGAGCCGATTGGTCGGTTTGGATCTGAGATACCAGCCCGTGAACGTTTAACGGTATCGGCAATTTTTCGAACAGCTTCATCCTGGCCGACAATGCGCTTGGTCAGTTGATCTTCCATTCTATTTAATTTTTCAGCTTCACTTTCAAGCATTCGAGAGACAGGAATACTTGTCCACTTTGAAACAACATCAGCCACATCCTGCTCAGTGATTTCTTCTCGTAAGATTCTCCGTGATGTTTGGAGTTTCTTCAAACGCTTTGTGCGTGTCTCCATATCTTTTTCAAGTTGTGGAATTTTTCCATATCTGATTTCTGCCGCTTTGCCAAGATCTGCTCGAGCCTCAGCTGCTTCAGCTTCAAGACGCATCGTTTCCAATTCTTTCTGGAACATTTTAATATCAGTTAGAATTTCTTTTTCATTCTTCCATTTCAATTCAATTTCGGATGTTTTTTCTTTCAAATCGGCAATTTCTTTCTCAATATCCTTGAGGCGATCTTTAGCCTTTGAAGATGTTTCTTTCTTTAATGCTTCGCGCTCAATTTCAAGCTTCATAATTTTTGCATGTGTTTCCTGCAAAATTGGCGGCATGTTTTCCAAAGCGATTTTTAGGTATGATGCTGATTCGTCAATGAGATCCACAGCCTTATCAGGTAAATATCTGTCTGTAATATATCGGCTCGAGAGATTTACGGCAGCAATAATAGCATCATCGGTAATGCGTACACCGTGATAGAGCTCATACTTTTCCTTGAGACCTCGGAGGATTGCAATCGTGTCATCAACTGAGGGCTCATTTACATAGACCGGCTGGAAGCGTCGGGTTAAGGCCGGATCTTTTTCTATGTGTTTCTGGTATTCCTTCAAGGTAGTAGCTCCAATAGCACGAAGTTCACCGCGAGCAAGCGCGGGCTTTAACATATTTGAAGCATCGAGTGAGCCTTCAGCAGAACCAGCGCCGACAATAGTGTGAATTTCATCAATAAAAAGAATGACTTTGCCATTTGAACGTTCAATTTCTTTCAAAATATTTTTCAAGCGCTCTTCAAATTCACCACGATATTTTGTACCAGCTACAAGCGCACCGAGATCAAGAGAGACAAGTTCTTTGTCTTTCAAAGACTCTGGCACATCACCTTGAGCCATTTTCACAGCCAAGCCTTCCGCGATAGCAGTTTTACCAACACCTGCTTCACCAATCAAAATTGGATTGTTTTTTGTACGGCGTGAAAGAATCTGGATAATACGGCTGATTTCATTATCACGGCCAATAACTGGATCGAGCTTATTATCACCAGCAAGCTTTGTTAAACTTCGAGTGTACTTTGAAAGTGCTTTGAACTTTTTAGGCGCGTGAACATCAGCAGATTTTGTGCTCTTTAATTCTTGGAGAACATGCAACACATTTTCTTTATTAATTCTGAATTTTGTTAAGAGATCACGTGCAGCACCGGGAATATCTAAAATGGAAATAAATAAATGTTCAGTAGAAATAAATTCATCGCTTAGTCCTTTAGCTACACGCATTGCACCTTCAATAGCCTGAGCCAGGTCAGGGGTAAGATAAATTTGATATGAAGGGTTTAGGGTTGAACCGCCGTCTGGTGATTCAATAGCTTCAAGGAGTGAATCAGTCAAAAGAATTGTATCAACTTCGAGTTTATCGAGAATTGAAGCAACCATGCTTTCTTCCTGGAGAATCAACGCTGCTAAAAGATGCATGGGATTAACATGATTCTGTCCGCGTTCAATGGCGAGTTCATGAGCTCGTCGGATAGCTTCTTTTGCTTTTGTTGTAAATTGATTTAGTGGTGGCATTTTATTGTAGGTTAAAAAGAACAATAACTGTAATTGTCCGTCGGAAAGTCTTGGGGTTTCGAGTGAGTTATTGTGTAATAAGTATAGTCTTAATTTTAAGCAAAGTCAAATTAAGATCTTGCTTTTTTGTGGCTCTACCAAAGGTAAATCGCAGAGACGAGCTTCTGCAAGCTCTGCCGCTTTTTCCTAAGGCATCAATGACATACGAATACGGCTCTTCTGAGAGATTTATGCAGGAACTGGCAGATGAACAACTAATTCCTTCAGTGTCGAGTTTGATTACGGCAAATTCAGAATCAATCCCATCAATACAAATGTTGACATTGTTTGGCAGTCTTTTTTCTAAATCTCCATTACTAGAGACGCGGGGTGAAATTTTTATTACACCATCGAAGAAATACTGTTGAAGATTTCTCAGACGTTTACTTTCTTTTTCTTTGATACTTTGAGTTATATCAAGGGCTTTGGCCATGCCCACAATTCCAGGAACATTTTCTGTGCCGGAGCGTAATCCCCGCTCCTGTCCGCCGCCAAATATAAGTGGAACGAGACTGACTCCGCGTTTCGAAGCTAAGAACCCAACACCTTTAGGCCCATATATTTTTGAAGCATCAAGCGTCATCATATCAACGCCAAGCTTTTGGAAACTCAAGTCTACATAATTTGCTGCCTGCGATGCATCAGTGTGAAAGTACGGTAATGCTACGTACTGAGTTTTCTTAAACTCTTGAATAATTCGGGAAATTTCTCGCAAGGGCTGAATAGTGCCTATTTCATTGTTGGCATACATTACCGAAACAAGAACGGTGGTCGGCTTAAGTGCCTGCTTAATTTTTTGAGGATCAACAATACCGTTCTCTTCAACAGGCACATACGTTACTTCAACTTCCTCTTTCTCAAAATGTTTACATAGTTCTAAAATTCCAGGATGCTCGATATTAGTAGTGACAATATGAGGAATAAAAGACTTTTTCCAAGCATTAACAACACCAGCGATCGCCAAGTTATCAGCTTCGGTGCCACTTGCAGTGAAAATAATTTCTTCAGGACGAATATTCAAATGCCGGGCAATTGAAGTCCTGGCTTCCCTAACTGCATTTTTTGCCTTAAGTCCTTCATTATATATTGCCGAAGGATTACCAAAATCAGCCGCCATAAATGGCAGCATCGCCTTAAGCACCTTCGGATCTAAGGGCGTAGTTGAGGCATAATCGAGGAAAACTCTGGATTGCATAAGGCGAGTATATAAGGTACTATAATTTATGCAAATTCTTATGGTTTATCTCACTACGACGAATATTGTATACGCTCTTTTGGCCCTGTTGGTACTCATTGTGACGATATGGATGTGGAGAATGGAAGTCAGGATGAAACGCTTGCTGACTGGTAAAAATGCCAAAAGCCTTGAAGATACCTTCGCCTCCTTTCGGCAGGAAATTCATATGTTCAAGCAGTTTACGAAAGAGATGGAAGAATACCTGACTACAGTAGAATACCGACTCAAGAAGAGTATCCAAAGCGTTGAAACGACTCGATTTAATCCTTTCAAGGGTACCGGCGACGGCGGCAATCAAAGTTTTAGCTGCGCCTTCGTCAATGAAAAGGGTGACGGCGTGGTATTGACAAGTATGTATGCAAGGGACAGGATAAGCATGTTCGCAAAGCCTTTGAAGAACTTTGTCTCAGAATTCGAGCTTTCGGAGGAAGAACAGCAATCTGTTGAGAGATCAAAGCAGCAGTTAAGTGCATAGCGGTTGCGCTCAAAAATTAAAAATATAAAGTCCTCGGACCACTCCGTCCGCCGGAATTGAGGCGGACATGTCGCGATAGCCCCAGACATTTATATTTTTAATATTTTGAGCTTCACATACACATGACACCAACAAAAAACAATTCAAAAACAATAGAGCGCCCGCCTGTGATTGCCATCATGGGTCATGTTGATCATGGCAAATCAACGCTTTTGGACTACATCAGAAAAACAAATATTGTTGACACTGAAGCTGGCGGCATTACTCAACGCATTTCGGCGTATGAAGTTACTCACAAAGGCCAAGATAATAAAGAACACCGCATTACCTTTCTCGACACTCCAGGCCACGAAGCTTTCACTGCCATCCGAACTCGCGGAGCAAAAGTAGCTGACATAGCTATTCTTGTTATCGCAGCAGATGACGGAGTTAAACCTCAAACTGCCGAAGCTTTAAAAATAATTCTAGCCGCAAAGATTCCTTATATTGTTGCGCTCAATAAAGTTGATAAGCCGGGTGTAGATCTCGATTGGGCTAAAAGTAATCTGGCCGAGCACGAAATTTATGTTGAAGGCTTCGGCGGTGATGTTCCGGTTGTACCTATTTCGGCCAAAACAGGCCAAGGTGTTCCAGAATTATTGGATATGATGATTCTCGTTGCTCAGTTAGAAGAGTTGACTGGAGACCATAGTAAGCCTGCAGAAGGTGTCATCATCGAAGCAAATCTTGATAAAAAAAGAGGAATCTCTGCTTCTATTATTATTAAAGATGGCACACTGAAGACTGGGTCATTCATTTCTGCTGGCACTGCCTATGCCCCAGTACGAATTCTTGAAAACTTTCTTGGCAAGCCTCTCAAAGAAGCTACATTTTCTAGTCCAGTGCGAATTGTTGGCTGGAATGAATTACCTCTTGTCGGTTCGACTATCAGATTTTTTACTTCAAAGAAAGATGTTGAGCAGTATATTCAAGAACAAAAGACTGACGACAAAAAAGAATCTCAAAAACAAGAAACTGAATCTACGGAAATGGCTATTATCCCTATTTTGCTTAAAGCCTCAGAAGTCGGCAGTCTCGAAGCACTCGATCACGAATTAAAAAAGATTAAAAATGAAAAAATTCACATCCGCGTTATTCAACGCGGCGTCGGCGATATTACCGAAAATGATGTAAAGCTTGCCAGCGCCCGACCCAACACTATTATTCTAGGTTTCAATGTAAAAATTGATAATTCTGGAAAATCGCAGGCAGAAAAAATGGGTATCGAGGTTCAGATTTTTGATATCATCTACAAGCTTTCAGAATGGCTTCAAAAAACCGCCGATGAACGGACACCACGCACTAAAGTTGAAGAACCGACTGGCACAGCCAAAGTTTTAAAGATTTTCAGTCGAGTAAAAGACAGACAGGTTTTGGGTGGCCGGGTAGAAAAAGGCCAACTTGTTCTTGGCGCCGAAGTAAAGATATTACGTCGCGACTTTGAAATCGGCCGAGGCAGAATCCGCGAACTCCAGCGCCAGAAAAATAAAATTCAAGAAGTGCCAGAAGGGCAAGAATTTGGCTCACTCGTTGAATCAAAAATTGAAATTGCCCCAGGTGATCGGTTAGAGTCATTTAAAATTGTTGAAAAATAATTTCTACCTAAATCCATGTCCCTCAAAGATCAAAAAATTGAAGAACGGCTCAAACATCTTGCCGCCGAGTTTTTGCTCAGAGAATCTAATCGTCAATCTCTGGTTACAGTGACTGGTATTGAATTGTATGAAAGACGAAGCAAAGCTCGGATATTAATCACGGTTTTTCCTGAAGAAAAACAAGAAGCAGCGCTCGAATTTGCCCGCAGAAAAAGAAGTGAGTTCCGAGATTTCATTAAGGAACATGCTCGGATGCAGCGACTTCCCTCAGTGGATTTTGCAATCGATTTTGGTGAAAAAAATAGACAACGTATCGACGAGATTTCAAATACACAGTAATCACAAATTTCTCACAACAATAAAATTTTAGGTCCTCGGATCTCCCGTCTGCGCGGGCCAGACCATAAAATTTTTTTATTGTTTCAAAATTTGTGATTTTTGTGTAGAGTAGTAGATAAAGGCGTAGTGGCGAAGTGGTTAACGCGGCGGTCTGCAAAACTGCTATGCACCGGTTCGATCCCGGTCTACGCCTCAATGCCCGGATGGCGGAACTGGTATACGCGCACGACTTAAAATCGTGTCTCGCAAGGGATGTGGGTTCGATTCCCACTCCGGGCACACACTATATGAAAAAAGTTCTTCTCATCGTCTGCCTTGTTTTCATCATTTGGTTTTTTAGTTCTCTGACATTGTTGCCAGAGATTCAGAGGAAAGAACACACTTCATCGCAGCACTTTTCTTATTTAGCCCGAGATTTTCTCAAAGGCCAGCTGTATTTTTCGAATGTACCTATGAAGGGTTTTGACAGCGTCTTGGTCGGAGATAGATATTATTGGCCACTTGGGCCGTTTCCGGCAGTATTGCTAACACCCTACGTACTGATATCAATGCCCTTTAATGTTTTGCCTACCCAAGTTATTCCGCAGATAGTTCTAACTATTGGTATAGGAATTCTTGTATTCTTGCTGGCAAAAAAAGTGGGCTATCATATTCACGATCAACTTTATTTTGCTTTGGCTTTTTGTGTCGGAACAGGATTTTTAATGATTTACCTGACACCTTCGAGTTGGTATTTTGCTCACGTTGTGACTGTTTTTCTGCTTTTCCTGGCTTTATACGAGTACCTTCATAAAAAAAGATATTGGCTCATCGGTATAGTGATGGGCTTAGTCTTAGCTACCCGCATCACCGCAGGGTTTGGTAGTATCTTTTTCATTCTCGAAATAGTAAGAAATTCTTCTGGAAGTTTCAAAGAAAAACTAAAACCACTTGGACAACTTCTTCTCCCATTTGTTTTGATATTTGCCCTGCTTTGCATGTATAACTTTGTACGCTTTGGAACGTTTCTCGATCAAGGTTATACCCAATCTCTAACCTATATCGACGCTCATAAAGTAGCTCGTGATCATGGATTATACGGCTGGATACATGTGCCGGGAAATCTCTACCACATGTTCTTAAAAGCTCCTGAGCCTGTGTTTAAAGAATTACCTTCACACATAATGAGTTTTCCTTTTATTAAATTAGATTATTGGGGTATTGGTATATTTTTTACTTCTGGATATTTAGTAACACTTTTTTTCTTGGATTATAGAAAAAAAATATTGCAGCATCTTTTAATAGCCACTATTGTTATAGCTATCCCGATTATCTTTTATTATAGTATTGGATACTCACAACTCGTGTATCGCTATGCTTTTGATTTCATGCCTTTTGTATTCCTGTTATTCATGATTGGATATAAAGAAAAGCATCCTGAACTTTCGACACGCATGCAAATTGCTCTGTTATGCGCCTGTATTTTTAATTCATATCTATGGATCACCATGACACTTCTAAAATAAGTGTTAGTGTGCTATATTTTTTCTACTACTAAAATATCCGCCCATAGCTCAGTTGGTAGAGCAGTCGCCTCTTAAGCGAACGGTCGTAGGTTCGAATCCTACTGGGCGGACAAGCGAGATTTTTCAGCAGAAAAATACTTGTGACGACTATGCTGGGGTGGCGAAATTGGCAGACGCACTTGCCTTAGGAGCAAGCGGGGTAACCCGTGGAGGTTCAAGTCCTCTCCCCAGCACACCATACCATTGACAAATCTATTTTTTAGTGATATATAGAGCACAGACGTGTGATTTTTTGACAAGACAAGAAAGGAGCGCCCAGATGAACGACGGAACCGTTGCCGGACAGTTCGCAGCATTTTCGCTGCTTGGCATGTTGGCACTGGCCGGGCTGTTTTACTTCCTGGCAAAGCTACAGGCATTTTTTACCACCATTCGAGGTGGCGAAGCAGTGGCAATCGTCAAAGGTGACGAACCTCACGCCTTCATCGGCAATTATGAGGGACATCACCTGAATGATCCCTACGACGAGATCAACTACGATGAGCGTCATCCCAATTGGCAGGTTCTACCTAACCGTTGGGGCGGCAGCGTCGACAATCTCGGAATCCCGACAGAAGCGGAAGAAGAAGCAGGTGACGTGCATGAGTACTACGACACCCGTGGACTTCTGGCCCGTCACCTCGGCATTTACTTCTACGGCTTCTATCCTTTTTTGAGGGTCTACACCTATCCATTCAGTTGGACGGAGTGGGTCCCGAAAGGTGAAGGCTCAAAGGACAAGGGCCACGAAAACCGTGGGAAAGATGCCGGAGAACACGAAGCCTGGCGAAGAACTGAGAAGGTAAGTTCATTCTTCCTCAAGGATTTTCCATACTTCTTCATCCTTGAGAGGGCTGAGACGGCGGAAGCCATTACGGTGAACGTCGGTTACGTCATCACTGTCCGAGGCATCAACCCGGACAAGGCTCTGTTCAAGACCGACAACTGGCTCCGACAGATCGAATCCCAAGTTTACGCAGATATCCGAAACTATGTCGGTAATCAGGAGTTCAAGCAATTGATTTCTGAGACCGATGCACGCGGGGCCGAGTTCAAGCCGCTAAGCGACGAGCTCATCCGCCTGCGTGGTAAAGAATTTCGTGATAGGTACGGAATTCATATCGTGAAAGTTTCGATTGTGTACGTTGATCCTCATGAGAAAGAGGACTTACGCGTAGTTCAAGCGATCAAACTCCAATTCATCGCCGAGCAAGAGGCAAACGCTGACGTGACACGGGCTGGCGGCTATAAAAAGGCCACCAATCTGAGAACCGAAGCTGATGTTGCTCGCGCAGAGCAGCTCTATGCAATTCGAGCCAGAAATCCAGTCAGTGCTCAAGTGGCATTAGCTGATGCGATTCAGACTCAGCAAGCTGCCCGGACCCTGGTTGTGAACATTGGTGGTGGAGCAGGCAACACTCCCGTTACTGTTACACCAGATGATTCTCCGCCACCGGCTCCGGCTCGTCAAAGTTCAGGAACCCAACCCTCCACGGCACCACCTCAGGCAGGACAAACTCCTCCGCCTGCGTAAATGCCGCTACGGTACGCCCCTCACATTGTGTGCGGGGTTTTTATATATTTGACTTTTATACCTAAACGTGTTAGTGTCCTTTTGGTACTCATAGATCGTTCAAAACTCTTTCTACGTGGAGGTTTGGCTATGCCAACACGCACCAAAGCTGCGTACGCTAAGGTCTGGTTCAGGCGGTGGAGTGTGGTGATCATGATCGTGTTTTTGATCGTGATTGCCCTCTTCACCTTCGGCGCGTCGGACAACGGCGGCAACTGGATCAAGAATTTCCTGTGGACGTCCGGCAAGATTTTGTTGCTTGTCCTCGTCCCCGTCGGCAGCCTGGTCCTCGGCTGGAGGTATTGGGATGTCATCAAGACGAAGTACAGCGGAACCGGCACCCCAAAGTGGATTAAAGATCTCTTCAATCCAACGTTCATCGGCATCATCGCTGGCTGGATTGCCTTTAACCTTTTACTCTGGAGAGCCAGCTTCTCCGGAGAAGTGCCAAAATCACTCTGGAACTTCTGGTGGGGCAATCAATCTTTGTTCTGGGTGACGACGCTTGCTGTCATCATCGGCACTGCCCTGTACCTGACCACCAAGAACCAAGTCCTTGTCTGGCTGGTTGCCAGTGCACCATTCCTGGCGTTTATCGGGAGCATTCAGAGCACCTGGTTCAGCGGCCCGGACAAGAAGGACCGGCCGGCTGAGGTCAAGGCCGACGCTCCGAAGATTGAAGTTCCACCCGGAACAGTAGTCGAAGACGACAAGGCAGCGACTCCGGCAGCATCAAAGCCTGCCACGGCCGGAGCAAAGGGTCCGCCACCGGCGCCGCCGTACTACGTTGGGCAAGTGATCAAGGAAGGCAGAGTCACGGCGAAAGTCGGAGTCTGGACTCCCGAGATCGATGCCCAGGGACTCATGAGAGACCTCGACCGCCGGTACGCGTATCGGTTTGCTTACACGATCGATGCGGACAATCCGGCAGATAAGAAGATTGATGTTCTGGTCAACAACAAATGGGCACTTGTCCATCCACCTCCCGAAGACGAAAACCCGTCTACTGAAGACAAACTTCGTCCTTGGAAGAAAGAAGGCATACTGCCCACGCGATACGCTTTCAAGGCACTGACCGAAGAGGTCGATGTGATCTACAAGATCATCGTCTTGAGAGTGAAAGTGCCCTAAGGCAGAGTTTGAAGTTCCCTCGCAAACGCGCGAGGAGCAGGTGTTTACACCCTGCTCCTCGCTTTTTCATTTCTGAATTTTTATTTTATAGTATTACCTGAAACCGTCTTCAAGAACAGGCGGCAAGGTGACCGGATTACCATCAATACCTTCGGCCTTACCATTGTCGGTAACCGTATTAAAGACAAAATGCACGAGACCGAAGGCCGACAGCATAATTCCCATACCAACTGCTCCCCAAATCATATGGCCCTGACCTTCTTTGCGAGCTGTAGGATTATCAGCTTTCCAGATAAATTTTACCAAGCCCCACAAAAAGAGAAATAAAGCAGCAGCAAATAAAAGCGTGATGAGCGGAGTAATGATGTTGGCGAAAAGCGCAGCTTTTATTTCTGTCCAAGTACCCATTTAATATCTATTGGGTATTATCTACCTGAGTTTGGAATACCTGACGATGGAATGGTTGGAAGATCCCCGCCTGCAGGTCCACCGGTATCAAGACCAAAGACATCGATAAGAAGTCGTGCTAAGCCCCAAACTGCAAGGATGGCAGCGATGGCAATAACTGAGTACACAATTCGGCCAACAGCCTTTTTCCTTTCAATATCACCTTGAGCAAGGATATAAACGATAACACCCCAAATAAAGACGACAACTGCCACTGCCAAAAGGAGCGGTACAACCAGGTTGACCGTTCTAATTAAGGCTTGAATTGAATCATTGAGACTTGTAGTATCAATACTTTGAGCAAAGACAAATGCTGGTAATGCCCAGGTTGCTGCTAATAAAAATTTCTTCATTGTATTTCTAAACTTACTATTAATTGACTATTAAACGAGTTATTACTTAATTATTGCTGAACTTGGCAAAAAAAGCAATTAAACTGTGGATATCTAGAACTAATCTCCACTGCCATCAAAAACTGAAGCATCATCTCCCAGTGGAGTTTCTGGATCATATGGCTGAGGCGCAGTTGGGAAAAACGAATTCTTTAGGAAAAGTGCCAGACCCCATACTGAAAGCATCACAGCAATAGCCACAATACTAAAGGCAATATAATTGCGAGCTTCTTTTATTTTGACACTGTCGGTGCTGGCAATATATTTGATTACTCCCCACATAAATGCGACCAAAGCAAACCCAAAGAGAAGCGGTATGATTAAATTAACGAGTTCGACTAGGTCACTAACCAGACTCTTTAAATCAGTCGCTTCGGCCGAACTTACGAACGGTGCTAGTAACAACGATACATATAATAATTTTTTCATGATTTTTTCATAATAATTATTTGGGTTTACAAATACTAACACTACCGGCAGCAGTCGTAATACTTGAAACAGTATTAAAAATAAAAGCCGTAATAACCGAGGCTCCGAGAAGAATTGCCATGCCTATAATAGTAGTATAAAAAGCACTTTTAGCTTTTTTAATGCCTTCGGGATTACCCTGGGCTTTTATAAAGAGAAATCCAGACCAGATAATAAAGAGCACACCGATAATAGCTCCTATTTCAGCCACAATAAGTAAAACAGCATTAATGAGATCACAGATATCTTCATATTCTGGTGTTAAGTTTGGAATTCCATCTCCACCATCCGGATCAGGTATTTCATCTCCTCCGTCTAGATCGGGTATTTCATCTCCACCCATAGGTGGAGCACTGAATACAGAAGTTAAAGGTAGCAACACTAGACAAAAACACATGAAAGCAATAAGTAATCTATAAGAAATATATTTTTGGTTTATCATTACTTTAAGAAATCATTAAAACTTTGACCTGTCAGGACAATGAAAATAGTGTGCACGACAAGCCAAGCACTTAAGATTATGACAAAGCCCCAAACCACACTTTGAGCAGTACTCTTCGCCTGAGTTATTTTACCAGAATCTCCCTGAGCCGTGAGAAGAATTATCCCCACCCAGGTAAGAACTATCATCACCGCCGGAATTGAAAGAACAATTAAAAGGTTAATGACATTTTTAATGAGTGTAATGAAATCAGCAAAGTCACACTCAGTTGAATCAGTTGTCGCTTCATCCGAGACAAAATCTGATGGTTCAGCTGCATTATTAAATCCACAGGGAATAATATTAAATGGTCCGGCAGAAGCAACAAGCGGCAAAGCAGTTAAACCTACAATACTAAGAATGAGAAATGCTTTTTTCATACTCATTGTTGAATCGTAAGATCCTGGATTCTATTATGAGCGGCTCGGACAGCTGCTTCAGGCAGAAGCTTGCCGGAAGTAACATCTTCAATCATTTGACCAAAGAAATTTGTGGTTTGAATATAGTCAGGATCGAGCCAACCGCGTGACCATAGGGATGAAATTGAAAATACATAACTTACGGCACTTGACGGATCTAGGGTAAGAGAATCCCGACGAACTGAAGGCTGACCAGTCTGCTTAGCCCACAATGCCAGTGTCGATTTTGAAGTTAGGAATTTTAAGACACTAACAGTATGCTCTGGATAGGGAGAACTCCGAGCCAAAGAAAATCCGTACAATTTTCCGTAGGTCATATTATGCGCAGTGGCACCAGCTGCAGTTTTTTGCTGAGGTACAATAGCTATATCAAAGTTTAAGTTCGGATTTTTCTCGGTAATATCGGCTAATTCACTGGCATAACCGAAGTATATTCCTAATTTATTGCCAAGAAACAATGTTTTGGAATTTGGTAATGATTTATTCCAGGTATAGGAAAGTTTTGTCGGATTAGCAAATGCCGTATAAAAATTTAGAGCTTGGACGGCGACACTGTTTCGTTGATTATCACTCAAGACACTTTTTACTCCCGAAGCTGTTGGAGTAGTGATAGCATTACCAGCCTGGAGAATTAAGAGACTCATAATATCCTTGGCATGAGCAATGTTGCGATATTCACCAAAGCCAACAGCACTTTGAGTAATATTGGTAGCGGCATCACGTTTGGTTAAACGCGGAATAAGATTTGAAAGTTCTTCCCAGGTTTGTGGCGGGGTTGGCACAAGAGCGTTGGTGAAAATGTCCCGATTCCAGAACATGACCATTGGATCGATAGTAAAAGGCAAAGCAGAGATCCCTGCATTCGAAAGATATAACTCACCTTGCTCGACAAAGGTACTCTTATACTCCTTTTCTGGAAAATAGGTATATGGAATATCGATTATCTTACCCTTAAATTTAAGGACTTGATCATGACTCATGAGAACTGCATCGGGACCATCACCGACAGCTAAAGCTTCAACATACTCTTCATACAATGTCGCAGGATTTTTTTGAACATAGCGGTACTTGATGGTTTCATTTTGAGGCTTCAAAGCTGTATCTAAAAATTCTGCCATAAAACTCCGGTCAATTGTTCCCCAAATAATTGTAGTCGGTACGGCTTCCGTGCCGCCGCCTTTAAATGTGGCAAAGACCATTAAGCCTGCCAAAGCTGCAACGATGCAAATACCAATCACAATTGCTTGAAATTTACTCATGGCATTTTATAGATAAGTGCATAGTGATGATCGCCGGGATCAAAAGAATTTAGGAGTGTAAACCCGGCTTTTTCAAATAGATTTTTTGCCGATTCTTCTGTAACGATATGATCCTGGTGGGGACCTAAGCCTCCAAAAGATTCAGTCCAATCAATAACCATAACTCTGCCGCCTGATTTTAAGATACGCTGTAATTCTTGGATAAAACCATCTTTATCTTCAAGCTGAAAAAGAACATTTGAGACAATGGCTACATCAATACTTTTTTCTTTAAGACGCGTGCCCCCTACCGATTCAATATCACCGTGCACAACTTCGATGTTTGTAATTTTGTGAGCCTGGGCATTATTTTTAATGCGCGCTAAAAGATCCTGCTGAACATCAAGAGCATAGACTCTGCCACCCGGTTCGACATGCGTAGCAGCTGCCAGTGTATACGCGCCAGAACCGGCCCCCATGTCGGCTACAATTAACCCATCATGTAAATTGAGGTTTTTGAGATTTTTTACTGGATCAGTAAATGACACCCTTCTATTATAGCAGTCTCGACTGGAGAGTTATCAACATTATTAGAGACAAACCGCTGAAGCAATAGCGTCGCCGTCGCGGAGTTTCATGATGCGCACACCTTGAGTTTGTCGGCCGAGTGAAGGAATTTCTTTGGCATCAACCCGGATGACTTGGCTTTTCTTGGACATTGCCACAAGTTCAGTTTCATCTTGAAAGACAACTTTTGAAGCAATGACATTACCGGTTTTTGAAGTAACCTGAGCAGTTTTGATTCCAGAACCAGCTCGTTTTTGAACTTTATATTCTTTTAGATTGGTTTTTTTACCATAACCATTAGCCATCACAACCAAAAGTTCTGGATTTTTATATTCTTTTTTAACAACATCGGCGCCGATGACAAAATCTCCTTTATCGATATTCATACCGGTAACACCGCCTGCAGCCCGGCCCATTTCTCGGACATCAGACTCTTTAAAGCGAATTGACTGGCCTTTCATGGTCACCACTATTGTTTCGTCGCCTTTTTCAACAAATGAAGCTGAAATTAATTGGTCGCCTGAAGCGAGTTTGATAGCAATGATTCCAGAACGGCGGACATCATGGAAACTCTCAGCTGCAACTTTTTTGGCTACGCCATCGCGAGTAACCATCATTAGAGACAAATCACTTTTCTTCATTTCTTTGGTCATAGCCAAAATTGAGGTTACTTTCTCACCTCCTTCCAAAGCTAAGAAGTTCATAATAGATTTACCACGAGTTGCTCTTCGGCCTTCGGGAATTTCATACATTTTCATTTGGTAAACTTTGCCTTTATCGGTAAAAAACAACAGATCGCTGTGGGTATTTGTGGTTAAAAGCTGAGTGACAAAATCTTCTTCTTTTGTATCCAAATCAACGACACCAACTCCACCACGGCGCTGTTTGCGGTATTCTTCGGGGTCAGTGCGCTTAATGTAACCTCCAGCAGTCAAAACAAGTACCGATTCTTCGTCTGCGACAAGATCCTCAACGGAGAACGTCTTGGCAGCACCCTTTACGACTTTTGTTTTTCGCTGGTCAGCATATTTTGTGCGGATATCAGTCAGTTCGGTTTTAATAATCGTGAGAATTTTCTTTGGACTACCCAAAATCTCTTTCAATTCTTTAATCAGAGCCTGGACTGCTTTAAGTTCATCTTCAATTTTCTGACGTTCAAGACCAGCCAATTTCTGCAGTCTCATTTCCAAGATTGCTGTCGCTTGTCGGTCTGAGAATTTGAATTCCTTCATTAAGTTTGCATGGGCAGTCGGTGCATCCTTTGATTTCTTGATGAGTTTAATAATTTCATCAATATGATCGAGAGCCTTTTTCAAACCAATCAGAATATGCTCACGCTCTTCAGCTTTCTTGAGATCAAATTCAGTTCGACGGCGAATAACAATCTGGCGGTGCTTAATAAACTCTTCAAGAATTGATTTCAGAGCTAGTGTTTGAGGCACACCATCAACTAAGGCCACAACGTTTAAGTGAAATGTTTCTTCAAGCTGGGTATGTTTATATAAATAGTTTAAAACATTCTGAGGATATACTCCTGCTTTTAAATCGATAACAATCCGAATATCTTTTGTCGATTCATCACGCAGGCCTTTAATACCTTCAAGTTTTTTCTCCCTGACTAAATCAGCAATTTTTACAATAAGATCTGATTTATTAACTCGATATGGAATAGAACTAATGATGATTTGAAAATTATCAGTTTTGCTTTCAATAATTTCGGCTTCACCTCGAGTAACAATGCCTCCCTTACCTGAAGCATAGGCGTGGTGAATTTCTTTTTCATTGTAAATAATGCCGCCCGTTGGAAAATCAGGACCTTTCACAAATTTTAATAAATCTTCGTTAGTTGCATCTTTATTATCAGCAAGATGAATGGTGGCATCAATAACTTCACCGAGATTGTGCGGTGGAATATTGGTGGCCATACCAACGGCAATACCAAGAGTGCCGTTTAAAAGAAGATTCGGCACAGCTGTCGGTAATACTGAAGGCTCCTTTCGAGTGCCTTCGTAGTTTGGTCGCCAGTCTACTGTTTCTTTATCAATATCACGAAGCATTTCGGCTGCAATTCGTGACATCTTTGCCTCAGTATATCGGTCAGCAGCAGCACCATCACCATCAATTGAACCAAAGTTTCCTTGGCCAATAGCTAAAGGATAGCGCATAGTAAAATCTTGAATAATATTTACCAAAGCACCATAAGCTGCAGCCGTACCATGAGGGTGATAGTTACCGGTAACGTCTCCAATAATTTTTGCTGACTTACGAGTCTTTGCTCCGGCAGTCAATCCAAGTTCATGCAAGGTAAAAAGAATACGTCGGTGAACAGGCTTCAAACCATCACGAACATCTGGAAGAGCGCGAGCAGTAATAACCGACATTGCATAGTCGAGATATGCTTCGCGCATTTCAGTTGTAATACTGCGATCTACAACATTTACTCGGGATTCTGGAGCTGGGGTATCCGCAGCCTTTTTGAGCTTCTTTTCTGCCATATTACCTCTATTTTAGCACGTTTTTTAGGTAAATAAAAGCCTTAAAATATAAAAAATGAACCCCGAAAGGTTCACAGCTACCAGCCATATTTCGAACTGATGAAATCACGCCATTGATTACTCTTGGGCTTCCGTCCACATGCAATCCAAGCTTTATAAAAAATCAGCGTGCTTTCAGAAACCTCTCGACGGTGCGTCACCAACAAAGGCCGAATTGTCTGCTCACAGGTTTCAGCCCATGCCAATTGTTCTTGCTTGATGCGCGGGTATCGATCGTCTGCCCCCACCAAGCCTAGAGCCAGATGATCAGTCTCATGCAGGAAACCAATATGAATTTCTGACTCAAAAATCTTTTGAGCAGTCGTTGGTTTTCTTGCTATCAGTTTACGCAAGCCGCTCAACAGCGCGTGTGGAAAAATCGCGATGGTTGGCTTTCCATCCTCTAGACGACATCCCATAGGGAAACCGTCAGAGTGGTCTTTGCTGAGAGGAGGACGAACAAAGACGCGCAGACTTGTATTATAACGAGCAGTTATCAGTTCATTGTTCTGATTGAAATGGGCTTGCAGCTCAGGAAATCGACATGAACTGTTGATAAGAGCAGTGATGTGAGGACTAACCTGGGCTTCCCAAAACTCCAGCAATTCAACATCGTTCAGGATTGCATCCGACATTGAGACCTCCATCTCTGATAGGCCTAATTTGAAGAGTACTTATACCGAACCCTCGACTAAAATAACACTAATTTAAGTAATAGTCAAAATAAGATTTATTGCTATTTAATTCACATCCGAAATAGTGACATCTGGTTCATTTTGTGGCACAATGTCAGGAGCAATATACATATCTTGAGGTTCATCGGAAACAATAGCCTCAAGCACTGCAGCCTGATTGGCTGAAGCGTTTTGAGTATTAAGCCGGGCAAAGCGGACCGGTAAGGTTGTGACCCATACCACGCCAATACCACCAACAATAAGTGCACTTAGTCCTAAGGCAATATATCTTCGAGTGTGAGGAGGTTTTTGTCGGAGACGATGAACAATTTTTCTCATAACTCTAGTATACCCTATTATTTTTAACTTGCCGAGAGAGTAATAATCTCACCTTCTTTGCCTTCCAAATCTTTCTTTTTAATAGTCAATTTATCAACAGGCTTCAAAGATTCTTCCCCTCCTTCTTTTAGAAATACTTTCAAAGAGTCTTTATCACCGGTATCAAAGCCCATTGGAATAATGGTTTTTGGTTCAAACTGCACAGCTAACTTATAAGCATCATGGGGATCCAAAACTCCATTGCCGCCAACAGGCACAAAGAGTAGATCAACTTCCTCAATGGCCTCTTTAGCCTCATTCGGAATATCCTTTGAATTCAGTGCACCTAGGAAACAGATATTTATGTTATCGAAATTGAATATATATATAGTATTGATTCGCTCTTCCCCTCCATAATTGGAAACTGAAGGGAAACCTTTAATAAAAATACCTTTAATTTCATACTCTCCCGGCCCGTTGACGATAAATGGCTTCTTTTCACCAAATGAGACCTGCTCAGCACCATTAAAATCAGGGTGATTAAGGCTCATTAGACAGACATCAGCCCCAAAGCGAGCAGATTTTAGCTTTGAATCCTTTGAAATGGGGTTAACAGCAATAACCGTATCGCCGAGCTGGAATTTAAAGGCCTCATTTCCGTGGTATGTAACAATCATGGGGCTAGTATAGCAGAAAATAAGAGATGAGCTAGAGGTGTTTACAAAATTACCTATTTACTATATAGTACTGTCTATTATTTATTAGCAGTTACCCCACGTCGCTAAAGCTATGCGGGGCAAGCCGATTGAGTAATACCGGATGTGTGGATGTTATGGATGTGATCCGGACCTTAATTGGATTTTTTTATGGATACAAATACACTCGAGAAAGTTGAGGACAAGGATTTGAAGCCCAAGCGCGAGACGATCATGTCCAAGATTTTAAACGACAGCGCTACCCCGCCGTCGGTTGCAGACCTTGTTGAAGGACCAGTTATTGGCATTGAGAAAAGCGCCATTTATA
>JAIFWI010000035.1:0-5578 GCA_019661945.1 Candidatus Parcubacteria bacterium
ATTCGTGATGATGGGGCAGTTGTATACATTAATGGTATAGAAGTATTTAGGAGTAATATGCCGACTGGTACCATTACCTATGCCACTCGGGCCTCGGGTTCAGCATCAAATGCTGCTGAGACCACTTGGTTTGAAACAACAATAAACCCTGCAATTTTCCAGGCTGGTGTAAATGTTGTTACTGTCGAAATTCACCAAGATGTGCCACAGACTAGTGACTTAAGCTTTAATCTGAGTTTAGGATCGAATTAGTTATGGACAAACAAGAGTTGCTGGATACTTGAGACATTCATCATTCGGATCAAGGAAGAGCCAAAGCTTTCCGACTGTAGTGCCTGGGTTCCAACGTACCGCTCCTGCACTATCTCCATCATTCCTATCTATCCGCCTATCGAGTTCCTCTGCGATCGCAACACCTTTTGTCTTTTCGCCTGCGGTGCACCACACAACAAGAAGATTTGCTCCTCCGCTTTGAGTCCCAGACTTAGTTCGATGATCCCAGTCGTTATCATACAAATACTCAAGGCCAAACGGTGTACGAGGTACCGCGGAAAGATATGGTCCGGTCCATCCTCTATTATAATTACCTGATGTATATGCAGTTGTATATAAATGTGTATTTGAAAGCCATGGGGCAGCACCTGCAGAACCACAATAGTTTGAAACTGGAAAATCACCCTGATAAGGTAACAGGGTGTTATTTGTATCGAGTTGCCATGCTGCAGTCGCTTGTTTAACAGCATTGTAATTCAATAGAATTGCCGCGGCATACGCTTTGTTCCGGGCAGTTTGAAGGGATGCAAACACAACACTTGAAAGCAAACTCATAATTGATATAACGACGAGGAGTTCTATGAGGGTAAAGCCTTGTTCTTTTTTAGTCATCTTGATTGTCCATGGTTCTAGCTGGTGTTGATATATAGAAATTGATTCCTGAATAGTATAGAAATATCCCAACTGAAGATGTGAAGAGGACAATAGCGATAATGAGGAGAACAATTTGAGCACTGTTTTCAGTTTTTACAATACCTTTTTTAATTAACCAAGAAATCATTTTTGGGGGCTTATGTTCATAGCTAAAACTTTGATTTGAAGCAAATCTAGAGCTACTCTGAGTTTCAACATTTTCTTCAAATTCAACCTCTGACATATACTACATTCTATAATAGAATAGTATATATGAGTATAGTATACTTGAGATATGAATAGGTTGCTAATAAAAGGTGTCATTCTCACTGGCCTACTTTTTACCAGTTCTGTCATCCATGCTGCAGCTCTCCAGAGACCACCTAATAACCTTGGTTTAATGGGCTATTGGTCTTTTAATGAAGGGGTAGGCACAGTCGCTACCGATTTTTCGGGTAATGGTAACACTGGTAGCGTTGGCGGACCTCTTTGGGATAGTAAGGGCAAAAGAGGGTCTGCTCTTAATTTTGACGGTAGTAATGATCAGGTTGCGACAGCTAATGGTAACTCAGTTAAGGGCCTCACTCAGGCTACTCTTTCATTGTGGTTTAGACCTGATCGCTTAAATGGCACGGCTCAAGTTTTGTATGCGGAATCAGTTACAGCCAGTGCTGCTACAGGAAGATTCAGGTTGCGTATTGATAGTGATGATAAGCTTATTTTTCATGGCAAAGCTCCTGACAGTGATGGTACTACCATATGGGTTGATAGCAGCACAGCCTTAGCTACGAGTACCTGGTATCACGCAGTAGCAGTATTTGATTCGGTTGGTGATGTCCAACATTTGTATATTAATGGTGTCGATCAATCTGCTTCGGTTACTGAAGTAGCCTTTGAAACAACTGATCCAGCTGCTCCACCTCGAATTGGCCGAAATCCCGATGGAGCTAATTCATTTTTAGGTCTTATCGATGAAGTCAGGGTATATAACCGAGCTCTGACTTCAACTGAGGTCGCGGCTCTCTATAATTCCGGCGCGGCTATTATTAAATCAACTCTAACGAGAACAAAAATCAATGCTTCCCAAAATGATAAACTAACCTCAGGTCTTGTAGGCAACTGGTCATTTAATGGGGCCGATCTTTCGTTTGCCACAAATCTAGCTACTGACCGTTCAAGTAATAACAATAGTGGACGTTTGACCAATATGGCTACTGATACTGCCCCAGTGATTGGCAAGGTCGGTCAGGCTCTTGATTTTGATGGCGCTGATGATAGAGTCGTCATAAGCGCTGATCCAATTGCTACCGGTGCTGATAGTGTCTGTGCCTGGATATATCCTAGAACTCTGGGTGAAACATCCGAAGGCCGAATTGCTGGTAATGAAAATTCATACATGTATATAGCTGCCACTGATCATCTCGTTTTTACTTCAAATAACAGCACCTTAGCCGTCTCAGCTAACAGCAGTATTACCCTTAATAAATGGCAGCATGTTTGTGCCACACGAGACGCCAGTGGTACAGCTAATCTTTACATTGATGGCACATTATCTGGATCAGCCAACCAGAGCTCAGGTTCTCCAAGTGCCGGTACTGCTGTCCAAATAGGCAATATTGCTGCCACCACAAAAACATTTGATGGATATATTGATGAGATTAGACTCTATAGCCAAGTTCTTACAGCCGCTGAGGTCAAACAACTTTATTTGATGGGAAGATAGAAAAAAGCCCTGAAACGTAGTATAGTCTGTAGGCATGAAAAATCGCATCCGAAATTTCTCCATTATTGCCCACATTGACCATGGTAAAAGCACCTTGGCTGATCGTATGCTGGAAATTACTCATACGGTTGAGGCCCGGAAGATGAAGGAGCAGGTGCTTGATTCGATGGAATTGGAGCGAGAACGTGGTATTACTATCAAGATGCAGCCGGTGAGGATGGAATATACATCAGAGGCGGGGGTGTTTGTATTAAACCTCATCGACACCCCAGGCCACATTGATTTTTCATATGAAGTTTCGCGGGCCTTAAAAGCTGTAGAAGGCTCGCTTCTTTTAGTTGATTCAACTCAAGGTGTTCAGGCTCAAACCCTGACAACCCTTAATATGGCTCGCGAACTAGGTCTTACCATTATTCCTGTTGTTTCAAAAATAGACTCGCCCTTAGCTCGAGTCAAAGAAGTTAAAGAAGAAATTTGCCGGGTTCTCGGAGTGTCTGAGTCAGAAATTCTGGAGTGTTCAGGTAAAACAGGGGAAGGAGTAAAAGAATTATTAGAAGAAATTATAAAGAGGGTGCCGGCTCCCCCCTCTTTGGTTAAAGAGGGGGTTCAGGGGGTGTTTCGCTCCCTCGTTTTCGATTTTCAATACTCAAACCATCGCGGTGTAACGGTTTATCTTCGGGTCATGGATGGAACAGTTAGAAAAGGCGATACCTTGAAATTTGGTGTGGCGGATAAAAGTTTTACTGCTCTTGAAGTTGGTATTTTCGCGCCTGAAGAAAAGCCAGTTGAGTCTTTAAGCGCCGGCGAGATTGGCTACATTGTGACCGGTATTAAAGAAGCTGGCATTGCCTCAGTTGGAGACACAGTCGGCAGCGCCAAACAATCTTTTCAAGCTTTGCCTGGATATATGAATCCAATGCCGGTTGTCTGGGCCTCAGTCTACCCCGAAAGTCAGGATGATTTTCCAACCTTGCGGCTTGGCTTGGGTCGGTTGAAGCTTTCAGATTCGTCACTTGCATATGAAGAAGAAACCTCAGGCACACTTGGCCGAGGCTTTCGCTGCGGTTGTCTGGGCATGCTTCACCTCGAAATTATTACCGAGCGTCTGCGTCGGGAATTTAATCTTGAACTTATTGTCACTACACCGTCCATTACCTACGAAGTTGAACTAACAAACAGAAAGAAAGAGATTGTGTATTCGCCAGTGTATTTTCCCGATGATAACCTAATAGAAAAAGTCCGTGAGCCTTGGGTCTCACTTAAAATTATTTCTCCAGCTGATTATTTGGGAGTATTGATGCAGCTTCTCCACGATCATGAAGCTGAAGTCGGGGATACCGAAACATTTAGTGAGTCTTCAACCGTGCCCGGCTCAAGAAGTCGAACCGCTGTTAATGCTAAAATGCCCCTTCGAGAAATGATGCGAAACTTTTTTGATGAAGTTAAGAGTGCCACATCAGGTTATGCTTCAATTTCATACACTGTGGGCGAAATGCGCGATGCTGATGTCACCCGCCTTGATATTTTAGTGGCTGACGAGATCGTGCCGGCATTTTCAAGAGTAGTATCGCGCCGAAGAGTAGAACAAGAAGCTGAACAAGCAGTCCAACGGCTTTATAAAGTCTTGGGCCGAATTATTTCTTCGGAAACGCTTTCAGCCATGAAAAAAGATGTCACTCAGCATATGTACGGTGGGGATATTACTCGAAAAATGAAATTACGCGAGAAACAAAAGAAAGGCAAGAAGCGCATGAAAGCTCGAGGCAAAGTAAACATTCCTCAGGATGTGTTTTTAAAGATGATGAGGTCAGAGTAACCTCACCCAACCCTCTCCTTCGTAAGGGAGAGGGCTCCCCGCCTTACAAAGGCGGGGAATCAGGGGTGGTTATTATCGAGCGAAGCCGGCTACCAGCATACTGAGTATAACCAGCACTGATAGGAGAATACTAATAAGATTTAAGGCCTTCTTGGTCTTTTTGCTGAACATCATTCAGTATATAATAGCAGTACATGCGGGAATTTCAAGAGAAGAAAAGATTTAAAAGAATCTTGTATTCTAAAGGCACTATTTTTGTTTTGGTTATTGCTATAGTGTTTTTCAGTCGGGCTACCTGGGGAGTGTATAAAAAAGAACAGGAAAGCGCCGCCAATGCCCTTCAAGCTGAGAACAGCCTAAAAAGGCTCGAAGATAGGCAAAAGGTCCTCAACGACGAGCTTACGAAGCTTCAGACAGAAGAAGGAGTTGAGGAGGAGATTCGCTCGAAATATGGGGTTTCTAAGCCCGGCGAGCGGGTTCTTATCATTGTTGATGACCAAAAGGCTACCACTAGCCTAGAAGTGCCGAAAAAGGGCCTTTGGCAGAAATTCAAAGGATTATTTAAATAAATTTGCTCGAGAAACGGAGTGTGATATACTAAAACGACTATAAGCAATTACTTATATATTATATGAAAACGGTTACAATATATTCAACCCCTGTCTGCCATTACTGCGCCATGGCTAAAGAATTTTTCAAACAACATAATATTGCCTACACTGAACACAATGTTGCCGCTGATCAAGAAAAGAGGAAAGAAATGATTGATATCAGCGAACAAATGGGCGTGCCGGTTATTCGCATTGATGATACTGTCGTTATCGGCTATGATGAGCAGGCGCTTAAAGATCTTCTTTTGGCTATGCCCTCGTAGTTAAATGGACCCCACTCCGCTAAAGCTCCGAGGGGCGCAGTATAACTGCTCCTGTAGTTCAACGGATAGAACAGTCCCGTCCTAAGGGATAGATGTAGGTTCAATTCCTGCCAGGAGCACTACTTGAAAAGTAGGCTCATTTTGCTATACTCTAGTGGTCTATGGAGCCCGATGAAAGAAAAATGCTAGAGAGGTTATTGCATATTTCTGAGCATAATAATAGAATATTACGTCATATCCGCCGGGAAATGCTCTTTAT
>JAIFWI010000035.1:5598-12302 GCA_019661945.1 Candidatus Parcubacteria bacterium
TCCGCCGGGAAATGCTCTTTATGAGATTTATGCGGTTGTTCTATTTACTGCTTATTGTCGGCGTGGCTATAGGAATATATTACTTTGTTAAACCATATCTTGAAGACGTTATTTCAACATTTGAGTCTGCAGTCGTGACCAAACTTCCTATTGGAAAATAGGTCATACCGAGAACAAAAATTTCATGCCGAGGTAGCTCAGTTGGTAGAGCATACGCCTGAAGAGCGTGGGGTCACCAGTTCGAACCTGGTCCTCGGCACCATTTATTATGAACTCCTGACTTTAAGTTTCATCTGTCGACGCTTGTCGATTTTTGGAAGTTTAATAGTCAGAAGGCCATGAGATTCTGAAGCCTCAGATGCTTCGGTGTCGATTTCTTCTGGTAAGAGAACGGTACGGGAAAATGATCCCCAGTAGAGCTCTCGATGGAAAAAGTCTTCATCTGACGCTTCGTGGCGCTCTTCTCGCTTGCCGCGAATGGTCACCATGTCACGGCTAATTGAAATATCTAGATCTTCCGGGCGGACACCGGCAACAATTGTCTTTATAACAATATCATTAGGAGTTTGGTAAACATCTACCGTGAGCTGGCCTTCTTCAACAGATTCTTCAATCCATTCACCTTGATGGACTTCTCGCTCGCGATTCAAATCACGCGGATTAACTGAAATATGCCGCTCAGGACCTCGATAATCCATGTCGTCTTCATCTCGCTCGACTTTGACTGTCCCCGTTAACCGTTCGAAAAATGATCGTTTATCTTTTGACATAATTATTCTATTGGTTTGGTTTCTTAATTTGTTTAATTTTCTCGAAAAGCAGGAGTAACATGATTAAGGCGATCCAGACGATGTAAAAGGCTGTCATAGCAGAGCTTGGCCAGAGCAATACCAATTATACTAGACGAAACAACATGCAGTAATGTTGCACCCATAAATCGGAAATTACCGGTAATAAAAGCTTCGGAAATATGACCAGAGCGGAGCGGCTGCAGCAGGTAGAGGGCGTTCTCTAGTGCAGCAAAGCCGAGAGCGGTAATAATAAGATACATTAAACTGTCTATCGGCTCATCGTTTTCGATTCGACGCAAAACAAAAACGTAGGCCACAATCAGTTTGATAATTTCCTCTGTGGCTGCCCAAATAAAAAACTTCGTATTTTCATCAGCTATGCCTTGAGCAATGTATTGAAAGGGTAAAACTAAGAGCACCGCCACCATGCCACCAAGAAATGCATATACGGTCAGTTTCTTCGGTTCAGGGTGTTTATCTTCATGCTCAAGAAACCACAGCCAGACCATCACCGGCAGAAATCCGCCAAGAAATGCTACAACAAAGGGATTAAAGATAAAATCCATATATTATTGAGGCCATGATTCAACCATAAGTAATTGTTTGGGCTTGCCCCGCGAAGCCTCGGCGGAGTGGGGCAACATGCTCCAAATTTCTTCGGTCACAAAGGGAATAAATGGATGAAGAGCTTTAATCATAGTTTCTAAAATAATACGAAGAGTATTTTGTATGGAGATTTTTTCCTCAACTGAACCATTTTTTAACATGCCCTTAGACTCTTCAATAATAACATCAGCGAACGTATACCAGAAGTATTGGTAAAGCTTTTCTCCAGCCATATAAAACCTGAATTCTTCTATATCTTTCGTTACATCTTTGACTATCGCTTGCATGTCTTCAACAAGCTTTTTGTGCGATTCTGTGAGTCTCGACATATCTGGTGTTTCCAAGTCTTTGGTATTTTCTAAAATATAGCGGGTAACATTCCAGATTTTATTAGCAAAGTGCTTGTAACCTTTTATTTTATCTTCTGAGAGTTTGCTGTCAGTGCCGGCGCTGCCGCTCATGACAATAGCCATGCGCCCGGCATCGGCGCCGTATTTCTCGGCAATAACCATTGGATCAATACCATTACCGAGAGATTTTGAAAACTTCCTGCCCTGAGCATCGCGGACAATACCGGTGAAGTAAACATTGTGAAATGGAATTTGCTCCAGAGCATAGCCTGTCATCATAATCATCCGGGCTACCCAGAAGAAAATAATTTCATATGCCGTAATGAGAGTATTAGTTGGATGGTATGTTTCTAAATCGTTGGGCGTGCCCCGCGAAGCTTCAGCGGAGTGGGGCCAGCCTAAGGTGCTAAATGTCCAAAGTCCAGACGAGAACCAAGTGTCTAAAGTATCGGGATCTTGCTCCCACGCGCCCCGCGAAGCCTCGGCAGAGTGGGGGCCATTTTCTGGAGGATTAATATCGCAATAAACCTCATTTCCACGGTACCAAACAGGAATGCGATGGCCATACCAAATTTGGCGCCAATCATTTAGATTATTAATCCAGTGGAAATATGTTTTGGTAAAATGTTCGGGAACAAAATTAATCTGGCCACCTTCAACAGCTTTTTTCATTATTTCTTTAAGTGTCGTTCCTCTGAATTCTTTATTAACGGCAATGAACCATTGTAGTTTTGGCAATGGCTCCACAATACCCCCTGTTCTTTCTGCAGTAGAAACATTTTGAGTGATTTCTTTTTCTTCGGTGAGAAGATTTTCTGATTTCAACCATTCAACAATCGCAACACGAGCTTCTGTCGTCTTTTTATTCAAAATTCGCTCATCGCCGACCATCATTTTGGCAAATTCATTGATAACCTGAGGTTTAGGGAGATTATGTCGCTCGGCAATGGCCCAGTCGATCATGCTATGAGCTGGGGTAACGCCCAGAGCGCCCGTGCCGAAGTCTTTATCAACTTCTTTATCAGCAATAATTTTAATGTGAAGTTTAACACCAGCAAATTCAAGATCATATTCTTTGCCAACATATTGTTTATAGCGCTCATCTTCAGGATGAACAGCTACAGCCGTATCGCCGACTTTTGTTTCTGGCCGAGTGGTTGAAATAGCAATAGGGAAGTCTTTTGAGTATTTAAAGGTATACATCATGGCTTTTCGCTCTTCGTATACAATTTCATCATCAGAAATAGTGGTTTGGCCTTTTGGATCCCAATTGACAATCCTGTGCCCGCGGTAAATTAAGCCATCTTCGTACATTTTCTTAAATATGGTTCGGACAGCAAGGCTTCTGGCTTCATCGAGCGTAAAAGCTTCTCGGCTCCAATCACATGAGGCGCCAAGTTTTTTTAGTTGAGTAATAATAGTGTCGTGACTTTCTCTGGCAAAAATATCAATGCGTTTCAAAAGTTCTTCGCGTCCTAGATCATGACGAGATTTGCTTTCCTGTTTCTGAATATCTTTTTCAACTTTTGACTGAGTAGCAATAGCGGCATGATCGGTGCCAGGAATCCAAAGTGCTCGCTTGCCACGCATTCTCTCAAATCGAATCAAGAGATCTTGAAGTGTTGTGCCGAGTGCATGACCCATATGCAAAACACCTGTAACGTTTGGCGGTGGCATGACAATGGTGTATGGTTCTTTTCGCTCGCCGGGCAAATTTTCAGGCTTAAAAAACCCCGATTCTTCCCAGGTTTTGTAGATTCTGTCTTCCGTTTCCTGCGGGTTATAGGGCTTCAGTAATTTCTCGTTCATGAAGCTAAATATAGCAAAAATAGGCCTTATTTTCTAGCACCAAGGCTGAGGTTTCCTTGAGCTCTGAGTTCAATGTCTGAATTTTTGTTCTTGAGAAAATTAAGATACCCTGCGGCGGCGATCATGACGGCGTTGTCGGTTGAGAGTTTAATATCGGGGATAAGGAGTTTAGTTTCTGAATGTTGTTCAATAAGTTTTTGAAATTCCTGGCGAATATAAGTATTGGCAACAACGCCTCCTCCCAGAATAAGTGTTTTTGCTCCAAATTCTTCTAAGGCTTTGCGAGTTTTTGTCACCAGCACTTCGGTCACGGCATTTTCGAATTCCAAAGCCATTTCGGTTTTTATTTCTGGGGTAATGTCATCAATCTTTTTGAGTGTATATAATACTGAAGTCTTAATTCCAGAAAAAGAAAAATCATAATCTTTCGTATGAATCATCGGCCGCGGCAGAGCAAAGCGCGGCACGACATTTCTTTGTCTGCCTTCTTCAGCGAGCTTTGATATTTCTGGGCCGCCGGGGTATGGCAGCGAAAGCAGCCGAGCCACTTTGTCAAAGGCTTCGCCGACAGCATCGTCGCGTGTTCGGCCAATGACTTCATATTCCGTCCAGTCTTTAATATGAACAAGTTCAGTATGTCCGCCTGAAATAAGAAGGGCTAGAGCTGGGAATTCAACTCGGTGCTCTGAATCAATTAATGGCGAAACAATATGCCCCTCCATATGATTTGAGGCAATAAGGGGAATGTTCCAAGCTTCACTTAAAGCTCGAGCGAAATTAATACCAACCCAAAGGGCTGGTTCAAGGCCAGGGCCTGCTGTCACTGCAATAAGGTCAATATCCGGCTTCTCTACCGTTTCAAGCAAATCTTTTGTCATTTCAAATAATCCCGGCTCGCGATCGAGGATTTGTTTAAGGTTTCCGACAGCCTCATCCCCTAGCCCCTTCTCCTTAACAGGAGAAGGGGTGAGGCTGTCTAACACTTTCCTCAACAGCGGCACTAAATTTTTAGCATGCTCACGTTTTGCCATAGCCGGGAAAACCCCGCCATATTTTGCGTGAGTTTCGACTTGAGAATACAGCGCTTCAGCAAGCAGTTTAAAAGAAGGTGATCTAATATCACCTGTAGATTCAACAACAGCTACGGCTGTTTCATCACAACTTGTTTCAATACCCAAAATTTTCATTGCATTACCACATTAGCATTTAGCAGAATAAAAACAAAGAAAAAAGCCGGCGTTTCCGCAGGCTTACTCATCAAAGATCGTCTGTTCTCTATCAGGACCAACTGACAACACTCGTGTTGTAACACGTGCTTCACTCTCGATGAATGACACAATGTTCAAGAGCTCGCGAGGCAAGTCTTTTCGCGACCTGATGCCGGTTATGTCCGACATCCAGCCGGGAAATACTTTGTACAAAGGCTCACAATGCTCGAGGATATCTGCCATCGGCACAGCACATGAGATGACATGGCCATCTGTGAGCTGCCTGTTGCCAACCCACTGATCGGGGCCAGCATAGATATAGCCCGTGCAGATCTTGATCTCCGGACAGGCGTCCAGAACATCAAGCATGGTCAGGGCAATATCTCGACCGACGACATGGGCTGCATGGCGCAGCAAGGGCAGATCAAACCATCCAACTCGGCGAGGACGGCCCGTCGTAGCGCCGTACTCATTGCCGTGTCTTCTGATCGCCACACCCATAAAAAAGTCTTCCGTGGTTGTGGAATCAATCGGATTGGTTTTACTGATCGATACGGATGGGTATTCTCTCAATTCCACATCTCGCGTTACACCTTCTTTTGCGCACCAGCGTTCGGATTTTTCCCCGCCCATTTCGGTCGGGAATGGTCCACCGCCAACTCGACTCATGTAGAAGGCTTTGGCAATACCCAAGGTTTGATCAACGTCTCGAACTGAGAGGCCGACACCCTGAGCAAGGCCCGTGGTTGTACAATCCGAAGCGGTCACGTACGGATACGTCCCGTATCGCTCGCTCAAGAGTGTCCCTTGGGCACCCTCGAGAAGGATACGCTGGCCGCTCTTGACTGCCTGATACATCAGGGCGTCAGTGTCTTCGATGTGTTGAGCCAGCAGCCGGCCGTAGGCCAGATATTGCTCAACGATGGCATCGGAGTCAAAAACGACATTGAGGTCATTTGGCCGGAAGTAGGCACCCTCGAGAAGATGCTCATGCTCCATGATGTCTCTGATGACCTCGCGGTCAAAGGATCTCATGAAGCAGGCATGTTCCTCCAGGTTTAGCTTGAGCTTCTTCCAAAGGGCATCCTTGTTTCGCAGATCTCTAACCTGAAGTCCGATGCGCCGGTAGTGGTCCACATACGTCGGACCAACACCACGAAGTGTACTGCCGACTTTGCCAGACCCGCTTTCCCGCAACCGGTCGATGACCAGATGCGAAGGTAAGACGAGGTGAGCATTGTAGGCGATTCGGAGGTGATCAGTTGCAAGGTTCTTGCTCTTGAGGATGTCGAGCTCTTCCACAACTACCCGCGGGTCAACTGCTACGCCGTTGCCGATAACATTCAGCTTACCGGGGTGCAGAATTCCCGAAGGTATGAGATGAAAGACGTGCTTCTCATCTCCGATACAAATCGTATGACCCGCATTGGCACCGCCGGTACCACGGGCCACAATGTCCGCCCAATCAGTTGTAAGCTTGTCGACGAACTTGCCCTTGCCCTCGTCCCCGAAGTGGAGACCGATGACAGCAAGCGTTCGAGTGCTTTCGTTAAGCCAGTTCATATCACTCGCTCCTTTCGTTTTCGTCGTCGTTGAGTTCTTCAACATTTTCGTTAGGATCCTCAACCACAAGCACATCATGAGGATGCGATTCGGCTAGGCCACTGTTTGTTATACGAATGAAGTCGGCAACACGCCGAAGGTCTTCAATCGTTTTCGCACCGACATAGGCCATGCCTTTTCGCAGCCCACCACTGAATTGATACAGTGGTTTTCGCACCCGACCCTTATAGGGTACTTTGCTTTTCTTGCCTTCGGGTACGATTTTTTCAATGCTTGTTAGGTCTTGTTGATAGCGGTCTCTTGATGCTTCGCTCTCAAGCAAAACTTCAAGTGAGCCCATCCCCCGGTAGATTTTCCAACGGTGTTTACCGATGATT
>JAIFWI010000014.1 GCA_019661945.1 Candidatus Parcubacteria bacterium
AATATAATCAGCATATTTTGAACGATCGAGTTTACCAGCCAGAATAAGGTTTAAACCGCTCTTCTTAGCCACCTGGATAGCCTCTTTTGTTCCCTTTTCGTGAGAAAATCGGCCGATCCACACTAAATCTTTTCCTGGCTTTTCTGGCATTTCAAAATGACTGAAATCTAATCCATTGTGCACAGTCGAGATAAAATTAAGATCAAGAGTTCTTTGAGCATCACTAATTGAAATAAAATTATGATCTCGATATTTCATCAAAAAATAATGTCGGTCTTTCCAGTTTTTCCAATTTTTGTGTTTCGGATGAACCAGTTCAAAGTGTAATGTGAAAACCGTTGGGGTCTTCACTAGATCAGCTAAAATCAAAGCGGCATAATCTTGACTGCGATTTAAATGAACATGGATAATATCAAATTGATCGGCGTGGTAAAAGGCGTGAGCAATGTGATCGAGTGGATAGAGAAAATTCTCCCACGGCACACCATCACGGTACGCTGCCCGTGGATAAGTGGATTTTAATTTAGCTGATGTTTTAGAATCTCCTGTGGCAAAAAGGGTGACATCAAATTTGCGTTTAGCCAACTCTTCTGTTAAGCCATGAAGAACTCTTTCAGTACCGCCATAGAGCTTCGGCGGCAGCGTTTCCCAAATAGTTCCAACCTGAGCAATGCGTAATTTTTTCATAGAAAATAAAAAACACCGTACTCGGAATGACAGAGATTATACCATATTTCAAGGAGACTTTCTAGCTCAACTATTGTCTAATATTGTTGGATTTTATAGTCTCAACGACGTCTTTCCATGTTGGACAAAGGTGGACAAAAGCTGGAAAGTTAGCCTTTTTTTGATGCTGGCCAAATAGATAAACTTGTCCGGGATAGTCAGATCCAAGCGCTCGAATAATTTCAGGATTATCGTCAACTAATCCGGTAATAGAAGGAAATTGCTGTTTCAAAATTTCATGGACGAGATGTTATATACATTCTTACTGGCAACATTTCATTGATTTTTTTGACAGCCTCAACAGCGTCTGGTGTTGGCGGAATGTTTTCCTGTGCCTCATTTGATGCCCCCTGCTCATCGAGCCAAGCTTTTATTTCCGGCGTCTGCCAGTATGTAATTGCCGGCATAATGCGGTATTTTTCAACAATTTCATCGACTGTTAAGTTTTCAGGATTGCCAAATTTTTTCTGAAGCTCACCAATAAAATGCCTGAACGTATCAGCTAAGGTGTCATCAATATCTAATGCTATTCCTCCTTTTTCATTCATATATCATTAGTATCACTATTTGGGAAAAGTTCAAGTTTGGGAACTCAATTCCCAAATTTATGATTTCTTGAGATTTTCTTGAGTAAAATTTCATTCTGCATGCCTGATACTAAATGATACCTATGTGGTATTATTATAGAAAGGCAATTGAATACTTTGCGCTGAGATTAGAGTTTGTGTCCGAAGTTAGTAAAGATATAGCCCAAGTAGAATAAAATCACATGTTAGTCGCTAATATAATCGGTACAGTCTTTTTAATAATAGTAGGTACTATTGTACTCTTGGTTAAACTAGAAGAAAGACGACAAAAGCGAGAGAAGCGAGGAAAATAATCACTTGCGAGCTTTTCTATTATAGAGGATATTTGCCACAGCGCTGACAGTCCAGCCTTGATAGAGCTGGGGTGGTTGCTCGCGACGTTTGATGCCAAATTTTTTGCTCTTGGTATAAATGACTTTGTTATTTAAGCTAATATTTTTATTTGTATCACCTCTGACATATTCCGGATATAATCCAGTTTCTTTGATTACTTTTAATACCCTGTTTTCCAGGTCCTCTGCTTCTTTTTTAAAGCCTTGTTTTCGTAATCCTCGCGCCACTTCAGTGGTAATAAGCGGCCAGGTTGCGCCATTATGATACTCATACGGCGTAAAAAGTTTTTCATCCGAGGCTAAGCCTCGCAACCCTCCAGCTGCAAGCAATTCTTTACTCATTAACACTTTTACCCAGTCCTTAAGCATCTTTCTAATCTTTTGTTTTTCTTGTGCATTGTTTGTTGAAAAGAGTTCTGTATTCAAAAGAAATCCAGGAATGGCTTTTTTTATTTTCAAAACTCTAAGCCTGCCTTTATCATCTCGATCTGCACCAGGGGCAAAATAGCTTCTGCCCTTTTCCTGCACCCAGAGTTTCATAATTTGTTTTTTTAATTTCAGAGCTTTTTTTCTTAAATCTTCTGAGTCAAGAAGTTCTGCAGCATACATAAGCGCATCATAGGCTTGGCCTTGAACTTCAGTGACCACAATTCCCTGCTTTGGATTACCTAGCGTACCGTCTTTATGAAAAAGCGGATGAGTTGTATCAGCATCTTGCTGGCTTTGAATGGCTAAACTGCCTTTAAATGCCTTTTTTGTTTCAATAAAACCTTCTTTATTTGTATCCATACGCGTCAAAATCCATTTCACAGCCCGCGTTAAAGCATCATACATTATTTTTTCTTGACCATTTTTATCAATATATTTTTCTTGCAAAAAATCAATACCAGCTTTTGTTTCAATTACATATCTATACAATACGCGAATAAAAAGAAGGGTTGAATCAATCGATCCATAATACGGCCACTCCCAGCCTTTTTCTTTGGTAATAAGTTGAGCAATAGTGTCTGTTTTCGGATCCCTAATTTCATGTGGAATTCTACCTAGTTCCTCTTCACTAAATTTATTTTTCTTTACTCCTTGATACCGAGCTAAATGTAAAAGTGTCGTTCGGGCTACTTCCGGAAATTCATCCAATAAATGATCAGACATATATAAACTATCGCGACCAAAGACTGCTTCATACAAGCGCAGAGATGCTACTTTAAAATATGCACGAGGTGCAATCGAAGCCATGGGCGGGCCTTTTTTACCCAGATCCTTAATATTTTTTACATTGCAAAGCAAACATAATGCCTCTCTATACGAGACTGCTTTTTTCGGAAAAGTAATTTTTTCTTCTTTAACAGAAATGACCCGCTCATCAGGTAATAAGTACGGAATATGCTCCGGCACAAGGTCTCTTAAATCCATAGTAGTCCTGACGAGTATATAGCAAAATCCTTTCGGCGACTACTACAAGAGCTTACGGGGTTTAAAAAGAATACCGAAAAAACAAATGAGAGCCAGAACTGCCATGATAATGAAGAGAGTTGGAAAACCAAATTTGGCAACAAGAGCGCCGCCGATGATGGCGGCGAGTCCAGCACTTAGATTAAAAATTATCTTCATGTCGGCATATTCTTCAACAAATCTGCCTTTATCAAGGTGCTTGGCTACAAGCGAATCAAATGAGGGCGAACCCAGAGCTTCACCAAGGCCAAGCAGCACTTGCAAAACCATCAGAAACCAGAGATTACCGACAAAAATATAGAGAATCCACACAACACCCCGCAGGAGAAATCCAGCCATCAGTAGATATTCCTTTTCGCGAACAGTATCACCAAATTTAGAAATAACATAAGTGAAAAGAGTTGAGGAAATCAGAAATAATGCCCAGGAGACACTAATTATGAAAACATTGCCGCCAATTTTTTCAATATAAACAGCATAAAGTGGTCCAAAGAGACTACCGGCTAAAACAAAAATAGCATTATAGAAGTAGAGCGTCCGTAAAGCCTTATTGATCATTCTTATAAGTATGAATGAGTTTTTCTGCTAATGCAACATACTCTTCCACCATTTTTTCTTTGGAAAAATTTTTAACAACATGCTCCCGAGTAGTTTTTCTATCTATCAAATTGACTTCATCTAATTTCTTTTGCATATCATCAAGACTATCTACCAAAAATCCAGTTTTGCTATCTACAATAAGTTCAGGCATTGAACCACGTCGAGTGGCAATGACCGGCGTGCCTGTGGCCATTGATTCTGTCACCACTAAGCCAAAGGGTTCTTCCCAATTGAGCCAGATCAAAGTAGCTTTAGCATTTTTCAAAAGTTCATTTTTTCCGGCATGATCAACTTCGCCTAGAAATTCTATTTGCTTGCCATCAATCAGTGGCTTAATTTTTGTTTCAAAATATTCTGTATCGACAAAATCTATTTTTGCAGCAATTTTTAATCGGTATTTTGTCTTTTTAACAATCTGAATTATCTCAGCTAATCCTTTCTCCGGGCTTACTCGACCAAGAAAAGCAAAGTATTCTCCTTTTTCATCACCCCTGCCTTCGCCTAAATCAAATCTGGAAACATCGATACCATTATAGACAGTCTTTATCCAGTTTAAGTCGGGATTAGCTTTGCGCTGATTATTACTAATTGAAACATAATTACCTTGAGGAAAATCTTTGAATGTCTGCTGTTCTTGGTAGACATTTACTGGGCCATGCATCGTTGTCATCACTGGTGCATTGTAAAGTGGTGAGAAAAGAACTCCCCGCCAGCTGAAATGATTATGGACAATGTCTGGTTTCAACTCTTGAATTATTTTTGCAGTATCGACAAATTTTCTCCATTTCCAATACACCTCGATTTCTTTTAATTCTTTTTCAGGATAACTTTCGCGCGGGTATAATTCCCGAAATGATTTTTCGGCAATGGGAATAAGCTTGGCACTTGTTGTCGAATCACCCGAAGCAATTAAATAGACTTCATGCCCCTGCTTCACCAATTCTTCAGTAATATTATAGGCCACAAGCTCAGTACCTCCATATTTTTTAGGCGGCACTGGCTCTGTCCAGGGTACTAATTGAACAATTTTCATATACTAATATATACGAGTATAGTAGCACAGCTGACGATTAAGCCTTATAGAGCTTACATCACACTGTTATAGACGCTGGCCTCATCCGTCTAAGGTTCAGGAATAGTATTTGCCTAGGCCTTGACTAATGCATGGAAAATATGTAATGTTCGGGCAGGCATATGCCTCTTTTTTTATATCCGCCGTTCGGCGGGTAAAGAGGCTGCTCTTTGACAAGAGGAAAGCACAATGGCCAGTCGCAAGAGCCCGTCTCCGATGAGACAGGTTATACAAACTCGTGGACCGGCCAAGATTACGATCGAGACCAGTCCAACCCAGGACAACACATCCAAGAAACCGGCAAAACCGGAGAAAGGTGAACCTCCCATGGCCAAAAAGGCAGCAGGGGGCGCAAAGCGTTCGAGAGCAGTGGCAACGACAGCGGTCAGAGGGACAGCAATACCCAAAGGAGGACCACCCGTGGCAACTCCATCGACTGCACCAGCAGTAGCAGATCCGAAAGCACCGGCAGCAACGGCTGCAGCGGCAGTAGTAACAGCCGTTCCCGCACAGCCGCCAGTCACAGCACCTGAGCCAGCACCTGTTGAAGGAACAGGTGCTGCACCAATTGCACCGGTGCAGATTAATCCGGCATTGGCAGCCAGTTTGCTTGACCAAGCTGAGGAGTTGAAAAGGCAGCGACTGCAGTTGGAGAAAGATAAAGCGGCTACCGAAGCCGCTCGTCTGGCTGCAGAAAAAGAGCGAGTCGCGAACCAAGAGGCACGCGCTAGGCTCGAGCAAACAGCTGCTGACGTCAAGCGAGTCGCCGACGAATCGGCAGCCCAGAAAGCAGCTGAAGAAAAAGCTGCGGCTGATGCCAAAGCGGCTGCTGAGAAGAAGGCAGCTGCAGATAAGGCTGAGAAAGACAAAGCAGCCAAAGACAAGACGCCCGAGAAACCGGAGAAACCGAAACATGGTAGGTCAGTGGGTAAAGCCCTGAGCACCGCATTCGGAATACTCCTGCTCATCGCGCTTTTCGTCATCGGAGGCATCTGGCTCTGGAATCGCCGCAAGCCTGTGTCCGACAAGGTTGCGACTACTGATGACAAGGCTCTGAAATTCTTGACTGAACTGGGTGAAAACCTGCGGAAAGAGTTCAGGGCAGCAACCCAGCCGGCCACTCGGCCTGCGGGACCGCCGGCGGCAGCAAAAGCTCCCACAGAGCCGCATGCTCCGCCTGCACCAGCGCCGCCACCGCCACCAGTGAAGAAAAAGTCTACCGGTCGAGAACCCCTTGACCCGAGTGAGATGATTTCGTTGAATCCGAGACTCGAGAAGAGGTTTTTCCGAACTCGGGTCAGCAGAAGGGCGCTGTCGCCGGTCTACGAGACCACAACCGACATACGTTACCGCGAGGTACCGCGGCCCGGCTCTCCTGTGGCGAAAGTCACCGGAGATCTCAAGGCCAATGTCTACCTTGATCCGCGTGCTCCTGGAATTGAACTTTTGGGCAAAGGCGACTTCGTCGTCAGCGATGGGAGGAAGTCTGTCAGTATTCCCATCGATGCCACAAAGGGCACTCCCGGTAAGTACGCAGATACTTGGTTGTACGGCGAGTTCTTCATTGATTATGGGGACGGCAAACCTGTGCCTTATCGGGAAGGTGAGATCGAACTCATGATCAGTCCGACCGATTTCCGCCAAAAGCCTGAGGCAAACAATGCCAAAAAGGCTGAGGCTGAACTGGCTGCTCAAAAAGCAACATTGGAAAAAGCCAAAACCGAACTCGCCAAAGTCCTCGAGGACGCAGCGAGAGCGGCTGAAGCAAAGTCCAGTGAAGCGGAGCGCAAGCTACGCGAAGATTTGCAACGGCAGCAGAATCTGGTCAGCAAGCTCGAAGGAATGGTGTCCGTACTTCAAACCCAGGTGAGCCAGGCCCAAGCGAAAGCTGAAGTCCCCGTTCGCAAGGATGAAGTGCCACCACGACGCGAGCAAGCAAAGACCCAGGAATCCGAGCGAAGTCGTGAAACCTTCACCGAGTTCCACTGGATGAGTGTCTGGCCGAAGACTGATTATCGACCATTGCTCATCGAGTTGTATCCCGGTGCCTGGGTTGAGACGGATTCGAAAGGCCCTGATCTGCCATTCAATGTCTGGTTCACAGACAGGAGTGGCAGAATCCACGGTCCGATCGTGGCAGTCCACGTCAACATTGATACCGACAAGCGGAGGGCTCTCACGCTGCCTTGGACAACCGAGCAGAAACCGTGGGAGCTAGAACCAGTCAAGGTTGAGAACTGAAAGGAGTTGTCACCATGCACGCACGAAAAGTTTTCACTTCTCTCTTCGGCATACTCATCTTCGTAATGATGGGGTGCCGAGCTGAGACAAGCTCGCGGCCAATCGGTGATTTTTACCTCGACGCAAGTGTTGATCCACACACACACGAAGAGGTCGGAAGTCTCCGCCACAGGGTCGTAGTCACCAAGGTCAAAGACCCTTCGGGACACGACATCACTGTCGTGACTCTCTACGTCCTGAACGAGCAAACCCGAAAGTGGACATTCCTTGGCATAGTCTCAGGCGACAGTCCCGGTATTTACAAGGGATTTGTTGCCGGCGGCTTGCAAGGCGTTGCCCAGGCTACGGGTGAAGTCGGTGGTGCCGCTCTTTGGGGCCATAGTCTCAAGCCGTCCCCAACCAACATCCGAGTAAAATCGGAAGGTGGACAAGGGACAGCTACGGCCGAAGGTGGTGACGGTGGACAAGGTGGCACAGGCGGACGTAGTGATGTTCGTACTGGCCCCGTGACTGTCGACAACAGCAATGTTGCTCGTGCAGGTGCCGGAGTGACAAACTCCGGCAACTCCCGCGCCGGTGCTGGTGCCAAGATCAGCATCGGTAAAGATGGATATCACCACGATTAAGCTTTCCTCTTGAATTTCCGCCCCGTTCGCCTGCTTAGGCTAACGGGGCTTTTTCTTTATTTATTTTTTAATACATTAGTACAACAGTATATTTTTGTAATAACAAGATACGACCAGCGTCTTGTGTATTGTATGGTCGGCTTTAAAAGCATAATTGTATGCATTTACTATGGCTAATCTCGAACGAGACGATGACCTCAGACCCGTCCGAACGGATCATCCGGGCGGAAACCGACAGGACACTCCAGAAAAAGCAGGACATAAAGGATATAAAGATGATGACAGTAATGCGTCTGATGGTGATCTTGATTTAGATATTGGTGAAAGCTCGGGATCTGATAATCAGATCGACAGCGTTGAGGAAAGATAGGATTATTACAGTTGAGCTTAGATTGTATTTAAACCTTGCACAGAGCCATCTTATAGATGGCTCTGTGCATAATTAAATTTGCCAGCCCCCGTACGAGGAGTACAATGAATGAATATTAGTTAGGATTTCACACATGGCGACAAGTCAAAAAGTTTCGTATCAGATTGCAACAGAAGAAAAAGTTTCTCTTCCTTATCTTCCTCACCGGACAATTCAGTGGATCGGTGGCGTCAGCGGAGCAATTCTCGCCGACATCACTGAACAAATTCAGGCGCTTATTCTTGATAACCCGACCGAGCACATTAACCTACTCGTCACTTCTCATGGCGGACCAACCGGCATTGGCATGTGTTTTTATGATTCAATGCGCAGTGTCTATAAGCCAAAGTTAAATACGATCGGTTCAGGTGATGTAGATTCAAGCGGTGTAATTGTTTTCTTAGCTGGACAGCAACGCTTTCTCACTCCAAATACCACTCTCCTCCTTCACCTTGCTGGCCGAACGTTTGATACACCTAAGCGATTAACCACTCCAGAAATGGAATCTATAATTAAAGAAGATAAATTAAAAGATTTCCAATACGCCACTGTTATTGCTGAACAATCAAACGGCAAACTAAATATTCAAAAAATTCTAGACATGATGGCCAACAATACAGTTCTCACTGCATCTGAAGCTGTCGAACTCGGCATCGCTCACGCTATTTTGGAGTAATTCCTACTTACCTTTAAAGTTTTCTAAATAATCTAGCAGTTCTTGCAGATTACACATTGCCAAACCGATAACTGTATCTGCTCCACCATAGTAGACATACAATTTATCACCGACAATAACGGCTGCTTCTGGGAATGTTACTTGTGGTACTAATCCTTCGCGTTCATAATCAGTTACTGGTTCTAAAATATATCCAGGAGTACGGGCAATGAGTTTATGAGGTTCATTCAAATCAGTCAGAGCTGCGGCAGTAGTCCACGTATGTGACATACCTTCTGCAGAATAGATCAATAACCAGCCCTTATCTGTTTTAATCGGTGAGGCGCCTAATTCTGGTCCACGATGCAACCACCAATATGTTTTGAGTACGGCCGTATCCATTGAATGGCTCAAAAATTCTCTCCAAGATTCATCTGTTTGATTTACTACCTCATCCATCGAATCATAGTAGCGCAACGCAACATGGGAGTTGGTAGAATCTGAGGCAATAGTCATTAATAATCCAATTTTTCCACCATTCACCTTTTCTGGAAAAAATGCTGCAGCCTTTGATGTCTCAGGTGGGCCAATTATTCCATGCTTCTCAATTGCTTGAAAATCTTTCGTTGATGCCAAAGCAATCCGAACATTCGGCCTCTCTTTTTCTTTACTTTCTAAAGATTTATCAATAGCAGTATATGTTATATAAAAAGTATCCCCTATTTTTGTAATACGCGGATCTTCAACACCAAATTTATCATATGGTTGGTCTGGTGAAATAAATGGAGTATCTCGCCGCTTAAAGTTAATTCCGTCCGTACTACTTGCATATCCAATATATGAAATTTGATGTTTTAATTTAAAACCTGGACGGTGCTCTTTTTGTTCTAATTCCTTTGTCTCTGAAGTATAAGTACGATAAAGCATATGGAATGTTCCATTATTGTGGACAACTGAAGGATTGAAGACTGCTGCTGCCTCCCACTCTATATCTTTTCGTGGAGTCAAAATCGGCTGAGAATTCTTGTTATTTGGATATCGTTCTAATCGAAATTTCATGCTTCGCGCTTTGATAATTTTGCTAAATGAAGATTACGTTCGCGTTCGAATTCGGCATGATCGAAGCCGTGGCGCGAAATCATCTGGGCAGCGTAGTGGGCCCCGAGGTAATGCGGCATGACGACATATGAAGCTCCGGCAAGATAGAGTTTGCGAGCATGCTCAACGTCATGAGAAATAGCAATAACAATGCCCGTTGGATTTACTCTGCGATAATGCTGAACAATCAAAATATTGGTCTTAAAGTCAGGTACTGTGGAAATAATAAGTTTGGCATAATCAAGTCCGAGTTCCTGCAAAAATTCTATATCCTCTGCATCACCATATCGAAACGGAACATTATTATCCTGTAATCTTTTAATTGACTGCGGATTAAAATCAACAACTAAATAACTCTTACCTAATTTTTCGGCTACCTGGACAAAATCATTACCGACGCGATCATAGCCGAAAATAATAATGTCGTTGTCTGATTCTTTTGATGTTCTACCCTTTGTAGTATTTTTTCTAATTTCAAAAATAGGGAAAATCCAATTCAAATATTTATATATAGAATCAGCATACAACATCAGATAGGTTGAGCCAGAAATTGTAATAATACCAACAAGTGTTATGAGAGACATCACTTCAGCATCAATATACTTAAGTGATAATGCTAGTGTTGTCAAAATGAGAGAGAATTCACTGATTTGGGCCAGGGTTAAACCCGTTTGAAAAGAAAGCCGACGGCGGTACCCCAGAATATTCATTACAAAAAAGACAATAAGTGGCCTTCCGATAAGGACAAAGGCTGAAAGAACAAGAGCTGGATAGATTAGAGCGCTGATATTTTGCCAGACCATATGCGATCCGAGCATAATAAAGAAAATGATAATAAAGAAATCTCGTAGTGGCCGCAGTCTCGAACCAATTTCATAGGCAAATGGCGAAAGCGAAAGAGTAACACCGGCAATAAGAGCGCCGATTTCTATTGAAAATCCCAAAGTATAAAACAATGAAGCTAAGCCTAATCCCCAGGCTAATGAAAAGAGAAATAAAAACTCTTGAGACGATGCAAAAAAGGTACTGAGTCGCGGCAGAATATAACGACTAATGAGATACAAAACGATTATGACACCTAATCCCTTAAGCAAAAGTGATAAGGCAAGATTTACAACTCCTGAAGAACTTTCGGCTTGAGCAGTAGTTGAAACGACAAGAAGAACTATTGTGGCTACGATATCTTCTATGAGAAGAATACCAATAGCAATTTTTGAATATAATTTATTGATATCTCCCTTATCGGTTAACAGTTTTAGAATAATGATAGTGCTGCTAAAAGCCAAAGCCATAGCTACAAACAATGCTGGGATAGTATCGTATCCAAACCATCGGACGATGAAAAATCCCGCAGCAGCAGTCAATGTCACTTCACCAATACCAACTAATAATGAGACCTTACCAACCTCGCGGATAATCATTGGGTTTAAACTGAGTCCTACAATAAACAGAAGTATAGAAATACCGATTTTTGAAAAGAGTTCTATATATTCTGTCGAATGTAAAATATTCAGTACATATGGACCAACTATAATGCCTGAAACAATATAACCGAGGATGAGCGGCTGGCGAAAAAGCCTCATGAAGCAGGAAACAATAGCCGTAATGAAAACAATGATACTTAGTTCTGTAAATATGGTCATAAGGTTGATATGTGAATGATTTGAGCAGCCTGAAAGAAAATAAAAATAAAAAAGACCAGCATTAAGAGTAATCCTTCACGAGTTGAAATCGTCCGTTTCGAACGAGCACATATAAAGAATAAGGCGTAACCGATAAGCATGATTAGCGATATAATTTTAAAATTAGCGGTTGGTAGAACGAACGGACCACTGAAGATTGTGAAAATACCAAAAAGCAATGTGTTGGCTGCGGCAGAACCAACATAGTCACCAAAGGCAATATCAAGTTTCTTTTGGCTAATCGAGCGAATGGCAATGACAATTTCTGGTAAGTTTGATCCGAGCGATAAGAACAACATACTAATCATAAATGAGCTGACGTGCAAAAGTTCAGAGAAATATTCTACTTCTCTAGTCAACACATGGCTCGATACAAATATAAGGAGCGCGCCAATAATAATGATAATAAAACTCTTCAGACTTTTAGACTGTGAATAGAGCTGTTCTGATACACTATGCTTAAGTGATTCTTCGGATTCCAGTGAATATGCAAAGACTATATACAAAAAAATCAGCAGGAAGGCTTCATAGTAATTGATACTGCCATCGTAAATAATTAAAAGTGGAGCACTGATAATAAGCAGGAATTCCAAAAGACGTTTTTGCTGTAAATGCTGGGTTAAGCGAATACCACGATTAAATACAGCCAAAAGAGGAATAACAAAAAGTAAAACAACAAAAGACGCGCCGATAAGGTTACCGACAAAAATACCCGGAGTTCCTTTTATAACCGAGTTAATACCGATAGCGATTTCCGGAATTGAGGTAAGAATACCAAGGAGGAGAAACGAGACAGCAAAGCGGGAAATCTTTACACTTTTTGAAAATCGCTCAACACCGGCAATAATAAATCCAGATGAGACCCATAATCCGACTAAGCCCAGTATAATAAGCAGTATATGAACCGAGATCATCTATATATAATACCATAGCAGAGATACCGCTATGCACATGTCTATATATGAAATGGTTTGAAGAAAAGGTAGACTAAGCGTTGAATTTTAGTGACGCGGCTTGGAGGACGCTCAGTAATTTTTACTTTATAGGTAGGATTATGCTGACCTAGCTTCATATTGATGCGCTCATCCAGAGCAGTTTCAACGATTCGATGCTGAACTCCATCTTCAATTTCGATAATCTCATGCTCTCGAAATTCTGCGTAAATATCGCCTTCATTCACTTGAGATAGTATCAAATCCACCTCTTTTTGGAGGCTATAGGCCATATCTTTTGGGGTCTTGAATTTGCGTAATGCTGTGCTCATGAAACAGCACTATATCACTGTATTCAGATTAGTCAATAGCTTGACCTGTTTTTTATTGCGGGAAATGTACTGGGCAAGAATCTTGTAGCTGTCGAAGTCAAAGACAAAATCATCAGTTAGAAATGGGCTTTGCCCTGCTTCATCGTAAGTATAGCTATTAACCAGCCGCCATTCGTGAATTACAAAAGCCTGGCCCCCTTCCCTATCTCCATTTTTCTCATTAATTAAAATCGGACCAGAAAACGGCCAGACTTTGACCCGACGCTTTCTAAAGGCTTCGTTAAAGCGAGCATTGTATATTATTTCCGATTCTGCGCCCTTGCATGCTCCATCGCATCGGCCAAGCTGAGAGTAAAAGCACGGACCCTTGCCCTGCTCAAGTCCGAGAAGTCGTGGGCAAAGTTTATATTCTATAGAAAGCGCATCAAGAGCTTTCTTAGCCTGAGACAAACTTTTGAAGATACCAATAATTTCTGGAGATGCTGAAATGTCTTCTGTAGTGTATGTTTCTAAAACTGCATGTTTATAACCCTCTTTTATTTCTTCTTTCACGACAACCAATTTCCGGGATCGCCGAGACATTCTATTATATAGAGGCTGCTCTTTTTTTATTAAGTAGGATTCAAGTAAAAGAGCGCCTAATTCTCCGGCAGTGGTTCTGGCTTCAATATCTTTGACTTCATGAGCTAAGCGCAATTGCCTTGATGAAGCATCATTGCCGAAATGCGAGATAACGCGCTTACGAATATTAATACTTTTGCCAATGTAGAGCATTTCACCGTCTTCACCGTAAAAAATATAGATACCGGGGCTCTCTGGTAATGATTCGATAATACCTGTAGGCAAACCGCTTGGCACTCTGACTCGTTTTAAAACATGCTTGAGAGATGCCTGAATTTTTTCTTCAGGAAAACAATTTTCACAATGAGTCAGAAAATCTGCCAGAACTTCGGCATCACCCAAGGCACGGTGGCGCTGCTTGCATATAAAATCAAAACGATCGATAAGCGTACTCAAATCATGTTTGCGATATTCAGGATACAATGATCGCGAAAGCTCAACCGTACATAATCTCTTTTTACTAAATGGAATACCAAGTCGGGCAAATTCAGCTTTAATAAAGGTGTGATCAAAGCGGGCATTATGAGCCACAAAAATCGCATCTTTTAGAAGTTCTTCGACTTTTTTGCTGATATCGCTAAATGTTGGCCCTTTTTTGATTTCGCGTTCTTGAATGCCAGTAAACTGCAAAATAAAAGGCTGAACGGTACATTCCGGATCGAGAATTGTTTCAAATGTTTCAACTACCTTGCCCTGCTCAACTCGAATAATAGCGATTTCAAGCACGCGGTCTCTTTGGGGACTAGCGCCAGTTGTCTCGACATCGACAATAGCCAATGGTTTTTCAGCTGAAAATAACTTCATGCTTAATAATCTTATCAGGCATCTTAATATTGAAAAGCAGAACTATATGTAAGCGGGAAATCGGAGTCTCGTCTTTATTACAATGGACCCAGCATTTATTATTAGATTTGGGGTGTCATTAATAATGATCGTATTCGGCATTCATCAAATACTCGAGCCCGGACATTGGCTTGAATACATTCCACCATGGCTTGAAAAACTTTCTCCTATAAGCCCCAAAGCAGATATGCGCCTGCATGCTTCAGGCAATATTATTTTTGGCCTATTATTTGTAAGCAATATCTTCCCCATTGCTGGAGGCTGGATCGTACTCATCTGGTGGCTCTCGATTTTACCTTTCGCCTTCCGTAAAAATTGGGCCATTGGCATGCGCGATTTGACGATTATTCTTTCTATTGTAGCGTATCTTACACTCATAAATATATAATATAATACGCCCAGACTGGAGGTGACCCATGATCCACCTATTCCGTTGGCGAAAACGGGGTAATGGTGACCGTGTGGCCACCATCGAAGATACCCGAAGCATCCTTGGGAAAGATTGGATATGTGAAGCAGAAGATGTCCTGGATTCGCGCAAGCGAAAGCGTCAGAGTGCCCGTCCACCAGGTCTTCTGGTCAGCTATATTGAGCGATGTGCCTACCAGAACAAGAAGCGCCTGGCAGATTGGTATCTTCTCTATGGTACAGGTAACTCCATCGAGCAACTTCATGTTGATCCTGAAACTAGTCACTACTTCTTTGGTCAACCCCTTGTTTGGCGAACCTTGAGCATATGGGATCCGCTGAACGACCAACGATGGCTTTGTGAAAAAGCTGAACCTCAGTATTGGTTGATCAACATGCGACCGTTGTTTCGAAACATGAGTATTGATCGCCAGCAACGGGAAATCATTGGACTTGGATCTGAGTACGAACGAGTTCCAGAACATATCTTTGTCGATGCTGCATTTACGATCTTTCGACTAAAAAACAGACGGATGTTCGAGTTCAATTTTCATCAAGGTCCTGTCGCTCGACTTGGCTGGTTTGGCAGTAATGGCATGATGATTATGGATCCAAGCCTTCCTGTGCTCTGTCGTAAGGATACCGGGTCATCAATCTTCATTAATCCATCCAAGCAAGTCTTATAGCCACGCTCACCCGCGGCTTTTTTATTCAGAGGAACTTGTTGGTGTAGGCTCAGGTGATGGATTTTGTATTGCTTCAGGTGTCGGAGAAGGCGTTGGTTCAGGAGTTGGCTCGGGTGTAGGTGAAAGTATCGGTTCAGGTGATGGCTCGAGCGTCAAACTCGGTGTAGTCGTCTGTGTTGGAGTTGGAGAAATAGCCGGCTCAGAACAGTCACCTGGTTTTCGTTCGAATTCACCAGTATCATTAACAGTGACACAGAAGACTGCTCCATTTTTACTTCGGATTATAATACCCTGTTTTACTTCAAGCGTATCAGTTTCAACTTTTTTAAATACTCCAAGGGTGGCAGTAACTGTTTCACCAATCCAATTTTTTATTTCGCCGACAACAGAACTTATTGGCCTTTGAGTTTGAGCTTCTAATATTGAGAGACGTGACTCAATGTCATCAAGCCGTATTGAGCGGATTGTATTTCCTGTAGTTGTCGAAACTTCTATTTTAAATGTTGTAGCCAGATCTTGAATACCTTTCACGGTGAGGGCTACAAGATTTCCATATGAAATACCTTTCGAACCATTTTCTCCTTCGACTACTTCAGGTATAATTCTCTCCATTTCTTGAGCAATAAAACCAATTTGAGCCTGGCCGGAACCTTTCATCGTATAAGAACGAGGTTGAATTTTTAAAATTTCTCGTAGTCCATATTTAACATCAATAATATTTTCTTTGTAGATAATATCTGAAGCATTAGTCCAAGCGCCGGCAGCATTTAATGTTGCATTGTTTTGAGTTACTCCGTCACCACCACCAAAGTTTAATATTCCGGCTGTACTCATAAACATTACTCTAAAGTCTCCATCGGTGGCCGCAATCCAGAGACCACTGGAGCTTGCATTAGCGTTCTGAGTAATAGCTAATTTTCCTGAAGGTGAGGTTGTACCAATTCCAACATTACCAAAACGATCAACGATAAAATGCGTGGTTGTAGCTAGAGCGCCTGTAGAAGAGGCAATAGCGAAGAAAGGTGCTGTTGGTGTACCATGAATACCTATTGAAATTTTAGCCCAGGGTGAAGTCGTGCCAATACCTAATTGTATCCCATCAAATATTAAACCGTCACTTTGGGCAATCGTATTGCCGGCAGCACCAAAAAGTACTTGGTTAGTAGAGATGGTAGAAAGTCCTGTGCCACCTTTCGTTGCGGCCAGTGTTCCTGAAATTGTAGAGAGGGTTGTAGTTGCAACCCACGCTGGTATTCCTGCTGATAACGCCAGAACAAAACCGCTTGTACTAACAGGAAGTTTTGATAGTGTATTTGTGTTTGAAGAATAAAGAATGTCTCCCGTTGTATAAGAAGTCTGACCTGTACCTCCATAAAGTGGTCCAACCGTTGTTGTTGCAGTAACAACTCCGGCATTTGCTTGGAGTGGACCGTTTAAAGTACCAACTGTGAGGGTACTGCTAAATGTATTTGCTCCGGTGAAAGTATTCGCTGTATACGTCTTTGGAATTGTTGTTGAGCTGTGAATAAAACTTTGAACCCGAGCGTCGGTATAATAAAGACTTGTGCCTTCAGTAATTGTGCTTGTTATAAGGCCCAATGATGTTGTCGCTACTTGGGCAATAGTATTTCCTGCTCCGCCGACTAATAGCTGATTTGTAGTAATGGTAGTAAGACCCGTGCCGCCCTTCGTTGCTGCCAGAGTTCCTGAAATTGTCGATAGTGTGGTTGTCGCTACCCAGGCTGGAATACCGTTTGACATTGCCAGAACGAATCCACCTGTTCCAGCGGTAAGCTTTGATAACGTATTAGTATTTGAAGAATAAAGAATGTCTCCCGTTGTAAAAGAAGTCTGGCCTGTACCTCCATAAAGTGGTCCAACTGTTGTTGTTGCTGTCACGACTCCAGCATTCGCCTGAAGTGGACCATTTAAGCTACCGACCGTGAGGGTGCTGCTGAATGTATTTGCTCCGACAAATGTATTTGATGTGTATGTTTTAGGAATCGTCGTTGAAGCATGTATAAAAGCTTGAACCCGAGCGTCAGTATAGTAAAGACTTGTGCCTTCGGGGATAGTAGTTGTAATGAGTCCAAGAGATGTGGTCGCCAATTGAGTGATGGTGTTATTGGCCCCACCAATCAGTAATTGATTGTTCGTGATGCTTGAAAGGCCTGTGCCGCCGTAGACTACTCCAATTGATGAAGTTGCACTTACCACTCCAGCATTTGCCTGAAGTGGTCCATTTAATGCACCGATTGTTACACCTCCATTAAAAATACTCGAACCTGAAAATGTATTGGTATTACTAAACGTATTTGCTGTATAAACCTTTGGAATTGTTGTTGAACTGTGAATAAAACTTTGAACCCGAGCATCGGTGTAATAAAGATTTGATCCTTCAGTAATTGTGCTTGTTATAAATCCAAGAGATGTTGTAGCCACCTGACTAATGGTATTACCTGCCCCACCAATAAGAAGCTGATTTGTAGTAATCGATGATAATCCCGTACCGCCTCGAGTCGCTGCCAATGTTCCAGTCCAACTTGGTGTAAATGTATGCGTAGAACCTGATGAGGTAATGGTCATCAATATATTAGTATCTGATGAAGTAGCAAAAATCTGAGCCGCACCAGTCAGAGCACTTGAATATTGGCCTCGAAGCGAGGTGATACCTGTTCCACCGCCACCACCACCGCTTACATCGATACAAATATCATTAATCGCAACACAACCTCCCGTCAAATTTATACCACCGGCAAATGTAGATGTACCTGCTCCAGCTACACTAAATGCATTACTAAAAGTAGCATTAGTGACATTAAGCTCCGTCAGTGCGAGGTTTGTTATCGCTGGTGGAACTGATACGCCACCACCACCACGAGGCATGGTAGCAATTTTATAATTCAATCTGAACTCGAGTTCTTGAAGTTGCTGCGCAAACATTTGAGCTGTGACACTTGGAATACCCGAAATACCTGATGAAGATATCGTCCTGTTCGTAGTCAGAGCAGGTTTTTGGATAGAGCTCGGAGCAATGGGCGACGTTTGGCTATTACTAACAGACAATGATGTCGTCGATTGAGATTCTGTATTATTTGATGAAGTTAGAAACCCAGTAAAAAAATCTCTGACAGATGAATAGACCGAAGCAAGAGTTATGGTATGGGTTAGAGCTGATATAGGTTCGGGTTCAGGCTCATTAGATATATGGGGAAACAATGGAGGTTTCGAAGCCTGCACCTCAGCTAGAGGAGAAAAGATAATTGCGACAATTACAAACACAATGATAAGCGTTTGTATATTTATTTTTATTCTCTGCATACCATGGGATATCTTTCTATTATAGCTCAGATTGCTTAACCTGAGGTATAAAAAAGACCTAAAAGTGGGGATAATCAAAGATAATACCCATTGACATTAGACTGATTTTACATTAATATAAAAAACCTGAGCAGCGGCTCTTTTTTATTTGTAAAAACAGCATGGAAATTCGAAATATTGCTATTATCGCCCACGTTGACCACGGTAAGACTACTCTTACTGATGCTTTGATGCGCCAAACTGGTCAGGGTGCGGAAAACGACAGCATGGATTCAAACGCTTTAGAAAAAGAGCGCGGTATTACTATTTATGCAAAAAATACTTCGGTATTTTATAAAGATACGAAAATTAATATTGTTGATACTCCTGGTCACGCCGATTTCGGTTCTGAAGTCGAACGCGTACTCCGATCGATTGATACAGTGCTGCTTGTCGTTGATGCTCAAGAAGGTCCAATGCCTCAGACTCGTTTTGTTCTAAAAAAATCTCTTGAATTGGGTCTTAAACCAATTGTCATCATAAATAAAATCGACAAACCAGCAGCAGATCCGAAAAAAGCTCATGATGAAGTCTTTGAACTCTTTTTTGAATTAGGAGCAAGTGATGCTCAGCTTGATTTCACTACCGTATACGCTATTGGCCGCGAAGGCATTGCTAAGCGAAAGCTCGAAGACGAATCAAAAGATCTTTCTCCCCTTTTGGATGTCATTTTAGAAAAAGTTCCAGCAGCAAAAACTGATATTTCTGCGCCGCTTCAGATGCAGGTTTTTAATCTCGGTTATGATAATTTCTTAGGAAGATTAGCTATTGGCCGAATTTACGAAGGCACCATCAAAACCGGTCAAACTGTATTTGCCAAAAATCCCGACGGCAAAGTTCACTCTGGAAAAATCACAAAAATGTTTACCTTCGAAGGAGTTCACAAAAAAGAAACAACTGAAGCTATTGGCGGTGACATTGTGATGATTGCCGGAATTCCGGAAATTTATATTGGTGATACTGTTTCTGAATCTGAAACACAAGATCCATTGCCGGCAATTAAAGTTGATGAGCCGACTATTTCTCTCAATTTCTTGGTTAATGATTCGCCTTTTGCCGGTCGCGAAGGAAAATTTGTTACTGGCCGACAGATTCGCGAACGTCTTGAACGCGAACTCGAAATTAACGTCGGATTAAAAGTTGATTTTTCCGGCGACCAAAACGGATCCTCGACTTCGCTCGGATCAGGTTATAAAGTGTACGGCCGAGGTGAACTTCACATTGCAATTTTATTGGAAAATATGCGCCGCGAAGGTTATGAACTTCAGGTCTCTCAACCCCAGGTTATTATCAAAGAAGTTGACGGCCTAAAAACCGAACCGTACGAAGAAGTCATTATTGATGTGCCGAAAGATTCTACGAGTGCTGTTATTGATAAATTAAATCGCCGACGAGGCATCATGATGAATATGGTTGAGGAACGCGGACAGACTCGACTCATTTTTGAAATCCCCACTCGCGGACTTTTAGGTTATCGTGGACAATTCATTATTGACACCAAAGGCGAAGGCATTATTTCATCCCGCTTTTTAGAATTTCGACCCTATGCTGGCACGGTTGAAAAACAAACTTATGGCTCAATGATTTCCATGGAAAATGGAAAGTGTCTAGCTTTTGCATTGGATAATTTGCAGCAACGTGGCACACTCTATATCGAACCTGGACATGAGGTCTATGAAGGCCAAGTTGTCGGCAATGTCACAAAAGGCGAAGACATGTATGTAAATCCAACCAAAGGCAAGCAGCTAACAAACATGCGTGCTTCTGGTTCTGATGACAGTGTCTACTTGGCCGCGCCATTTCTTTTAACTATTGAACGAGCAATGGAAATTATGTCAGATGATGAATATATTGAAATAACTCCAACATCTGTCCGTCTGCGCAAGCAACACCTCACCAAAATGGCCCGCGATAAAGCCGGCCGGAAAGCGTAATTTTTATCTTTTCTTTAAGTCTTTAGAGGTACACTTTCCCTATTATTAATTAGGGATATAATAGTTATATGAAAGAGGTTACTTTAGAAAATGTCGCTGAAAAAGTTGATAGTATTACAAAGTCCATCGATAAGATGGCAATAGTTCTTGATAGTGTAGCAGAAAAACAAGAACACTTTGATAAAAAACTCGATGGTTTTACAGAAATTATGGTAGATCGTTTTGATGGAGTTTACGACAGATTAGATAAAATCGAGTTTAATACTTCCGGACAGGAGCGCCGTATTTCTACTCTTGAGGATAAAGTCAGAATTATCAGTACAAAAATTGGATTAGATTATAATAAGTAACCAACAAAAAACCGCCCAAAGGCGGTTTTTTGTAAGTGGGAGAAGCTTAGAAGTTCTCGCGATTCGAAGCAGCTTGTGGCCGCTTGTATTGATCTCGAGGAACCATCGGTCGAGCTTCATTAACAACGAGACGTCGTCCATCAAGAGTTGCGCCGTTCATGCCGTTTACTGCAGCTTCTGCATCAGCGTCCTCCATTTCAACGAAACCAAAACCTCGAGATCGGCCAGTCATCTTGTCCATCATAAT
>JAIFWI010000036.1 GCA_019661945.1 Candidatus Parcubacteria bacterium
ACCTTTTAATTGGTATGGAAAGTATGAGTTTGGTGAAGTAGCACCCGCAAATCCGAATGGTGGTTCAGTTCAATCTTGGCAGTATAAGCTCTTAATCTCTTCAACAAATGGTGTCCCAAGAATGTATGCAGAGCTTGATGTTGATGGCTTTCAATCTCTCTTGAGAATAAATGCTACACCAGTTGATAGGGGGCAAGCTCTTGATATTGTTTTTGACTCTTATCGTGTCGATAGTATGCTACAGGGTTTCAAAAAAGGAGATATCTTATTTACGCTTACTCCCGCATCAAAAGGACTTGCTATTGAGTGGAAAAAGATGCAACCAAATGTAGATAAAAATCTGAATGGAAGTATGTTTAAGAAGCTATCAAATGATTTTTAATTACAAACTCCTTACAATTGCAAACCTATTGCAGCCAAAAATACTCATTAAATAGGTTCTAACGTCATTTAAGGTACGACTTAAAGAGGCTAGACTTAACTTTTACACAAAATCGTTCGGATATCGTTCCAGACGGCCATTACATTGACAATTAGTTTAATTAGTGTATAATATTAAGGAATCAACTGTTCATACAAAGGAGCGCACTTGAGCAAGAGCAATTGGGAATTTTACGTCTTCGTGGTAGCCATTGCCGCTGCTGCGGGCGTCGGGTGTTATTTCACTCAAGGGACCAAGACTGCGGTGGTTATCGCCATCGCCGGTCCGGTCATTGCTTTCGTTGGCGGCTACATCCTGAAAAAGAAGCCGTCATAACTCTTACTGGTTTCTGGTAATCCTCAGACCAGTTTTTTTATTGCAAAAAAGTTCAGATAATGTCCCACACTGCCAGCAATTGTTACTTAGCCTGAGCTAGCACGTATGTATATACATAAACATGAAAAAATTAATTATTACGATTATAGCTGTTTTGATTGTTGTACTGGGTGCTGTGTATCTTTTGAAGATGTATATGACAGGAGATAAGATAGAAATTGCTTCTGCTGATGAGGCGATTATTTTTATTAAAGAGAAAAATTCAGAGTTGAGAAATTACCCATCTGATAATCTCCCTCCTAAACGAATAGAAACTAAGCAAGCACAAAATGGATGGTATCTAGGATTTTATACAGAAGGAAGTGGCTTACCGGGAATATTGAGGGCTACATGCTATTTAGTTACAACTTCTGGAAATATAACTGCTACCGGTGAGTTTTCAGCTGGAGGAAAAAGTGGACCATCAAGTCTTGATCTTTCAACATGCAAATCCGCAATCACAAGCAGGTATTAAAATAAAAAATGCAGACTACATATTTTATTTTGAAATAAAAAATCGTTAGCACTATCGCACACCAGACGGACAGCATATACTTTTATATTTTGCTATACTATCTCTATGAAATTCATAAGAATATTCCTCTTGATATTAATAATTATTGGTGTAATTTTGCTCATAACTCAAAAGATGTGGGTTCCATCTTTAGTAACCTGGATTCTAAAGACTGAACATGCAGATACTGATACAGGAAAGATATATAAAAATGTTGAATACGGTTTTGAAATTGATTTCCCGGATTCATGGAAAGGATTTTCTGTTGTTAAAAATTCTTGGGAAGGTCAAAAAATTGACAGCACAATTACTCAAGAAAAATACACTGGTCCCTTACTTGTTTTTGAAAATCCCCAAACTAATTCCGAGCACGCTTGGCAAAACATTCCAATCATGGTTTTTACTGCTGATATTTGGAAATTAATAATCGAGGAAAAAATTGCTGTCAGTGCCGCTCCTATTGCCCCTGCAAAAATTGGAGAGAACTCAAAATATGTTTTTGCTACTCCTCCACGATGGTATGGTTTTACGGACGCCGAAGGATGGCAAGAAGCAGTTGACATAGTAAAAACATTTAAGACTTTAGACAAATAAGTTTGGTATAATTTACTGTATGCAAACCGAAAAAGACCTTCTTAAACTTTATCCAGATATTGATATAAATAATGAAGGAGGATCTGACGCCTATAAAGAAGGTTTGCCAATCGTTGAGCGCGATCCTATTGCTGTCGTAATCAAACATCCAACTGTCTTTAGAGGAAACCGTACGTAAAGAAATTCATGAGGAAACGGGGTACAAAAATATTTCAAAAATTGTACCAATAAATTTTGCCTCGCATGCATTGTTTTTTCATCCAGTCAAAAATGTTAATCGTCTTGCTCATTTTCATCTTGTTTTTGTACAGTTGGGAAATCTTGATAAAGATGATGTCTCTGAAGAAGAGAATCGTATCACTGATTTTATATGGCTTCCTTATGATCAGGTTTTACTTGCCTTAAGCCGTAAGGGCATGAAATTGCTCTGGAATTTCTATACTAAAAATCTAACTTTGGTTAGTTAAACGCATGTGTTAGGATTTAGGCATGAGAAAAATAGTTGCTTTTACGATGATTAGTCTTGATGGAGTCATGCAGGGTCCTGGCGGTCCGGAAGAGGACACCTCAGGAGATTTTAAATATGGAGGCTGGACTGCTCCCTATTCGGATGAATCTTTTGGCAAAATAATCAATGAAGAATTGAGCGTGCTGTTTGACCTATTGCTCGGCAGGAAGACGTATGAGATCTGGGTTCCGTATTGGCCTAAGCAAACAGGTCCTATAGCCGATCCATTTAACAAAGCTAAAAAATACGTCGTATCAAATAAAGGCGTAGACCTTACCTGGAAAGAATCAATTCTTATACATGATGACGTTGTAGCTAACATCAAAGCTTTGAAAAAAGAGGACGGTCCAATGCTGCAAGTCTGGGGCAGCAGCAAGCTCTTACAAACACTCCTAAAGAACGATCTAGTTGATGAACTCCGACTAAAAATATTTCCTGTTACGATTGGCAGCGGCAAGCGTTTATTTGCCGAGGGTACAATCCCTGCCGCATTTGAATTACTAAATTCGGAGGCTCTACCAAGCGGTGTCATTCTAGCCAACTACAAAAGATCCGGCGAATTTAAAACAGGTTCGCTTGCTTGAGTAGATGTCTACGAATCAGACGTTATTTCTCAATAATTTCTGCCGAAAAATAGGTGAATTATGATATTCGTGTATAATGACACTCATGGCCAAAAGACTAAATAACGGTATGAGAAAGAGAACCTCTCGTTCTCCCAAGACCGCAAAACGCTTAGCAGCACGCTACGCTCGAATTAAGAAATAAACCAACTCTTTAACATAATTTTCATAGAGTAGATGCTATGCTGAACTTGTCGAAGGGTGGTAATTATTATAGATAAGTAGTTAGATAATATTATATGAAGCATAAAATTGTAGGTGGTATTGCTGCGTCTGCAGCTGTTATATCAATGTTAGCCATGGCTAGTGTGGCATTTGCTGAGGGTAACTCTACTCCAGGAATTGATAGGTATCTCGACAATCCAGGCCGACAGCAGGCAACCGAGGTTGGCGCTCAATGTGGTTCAGGCGCAGGGTCAGGAGCATTTGGTTTTTTCGGCAAAGATAACAATCTTGCCGGAGGAGCCAATGGTGAGCAAACCGGTATAAATAATAGTTCTGTCTGCGGTAACCGCCAGGGAAATCTCTAAAGATTCCTCAAAAATAGTATGAGAGAAAGGTCAGGGTAAACCTGGCTTTTCTTATATCCCTTGTAATATAATGCTGACTATAACGTATATATATGATGTCAGTATAATTAGATGAGTTTATAAATTAATTTTTAATAGTATGACCAAGAAAATAATTATTGCTGTGATTGCACTGATCACACTTTTTGCAGTAACTGGTGCAGTCCAGGCTCAGAGCCCAAGTGCCACAGCCAATGTCAATGCATATATTTCTCAGTTACAACTTCTTAGAAGTTTGCGACAGGGCATGACCGGCGAAGAGGTCGCTCTGCTTCAGACGCTCCTTGCAGCTCAGCCAGATATTTATCCTGAAGGCTTAGTTACTGGTACATATGGACCACTTACGGCAAAAGCGGTAACAAAGTTTCAGAAAGCTAATGGACTTGAGCAAGTCGGTACAGTTGGGCCAAAAACTCGCCAGAAACTCAATATGTTTTTGAATCAGAATATTTCTATTTCTGGTGATTCTTCTGCTACATCTACTCCACCAGCTTGCGTTATGGTCCCACCTGGACATCTTATCGCTCCTGGTTTTCTTAAAAAACATCCACCTATGAATGTCATGGGTTCTACAACTCCTGGGAATGCTTCAACCAGCCCATCAATGCGACCATGCATCAAGCTTCCACCAGGTATTGCCAAGAAACTTCCAGGATTTGGAACAACCACTCCGCCAATAATTCCGCCAGTCACTGATACCGCTAGTCCAGTTATTTCATCACTTGTTGCCTCAACTGTAACAGCATCAACTAGCCGAATAATGTGGACTACAAATGAAGCTGCAACGACAAAGCTTATGTATGGCACCTCAACTCCAGTGGTATCTGCATCATCTACAACTGTAATACTGAGCGGTTTATCATTAGCCCATACAGTTGATCTTGGCAATCTGGCCACTTCAACCACCTATTACTTTGTGGCTGTCTCGGCTGATGCTGTCGGTAATAGTGCAACTTCAAGTCAGATGTCATTCACAACGCTTGGACTGTAATCTTCCTCGAGAATAGTAATTAAAAAAACGGATCGAAGGGTCTGTTTTTTGATGAGTATGCTACAATAGGGCCATATGAAAAAAACAATTATTATACTTATTATTGTCATTCTGGTCGGTATTGGGGCATATTTTTTGATTAAGGGTTTTTCGGGTGAGGAAGTTATTCCTGAGGCTAGCCCAACACCAACTCCAACAGCTACTCCGCAGGCTAATGCAGGCCAAACTGTTATCGGTAAATCAGTGGCAAATCGCGATATTATTGCTTACCATTACGGTACTGGTAATACAGAACTTCTCTTTATTGGAGGTAGCCACGGCGGCTATGAATGGAATACGGTTCTTGTCGCCCATGAATTGATGGACTATTTGAAAGCAAATCCCAGTATTATTCCCAAGAATGTAAAAGTGACCGTTATTCCCGTGCTTAATCCTGATGGACTCAGCAAAGTTGTTGGAACTGCTGATCGGTTTAGTAAGTCAGATGTCTCAACATCAGAGGCTACCGTTATATCGGGACGCTTTAACGACAATAATGTAGATCTCAATCGAAACTTCGACTGTGATTGGAAAGCGAGTGGTGTGTGGCAGGACAGAACAGTAAGCGGTGGAACAAAAGCATTTTCTGAACCTGAAAGCTTAGCCCTAAAAACGTATGTAGAAAAAAGTAAGCCTGAGGCAGTCGTTGCCTGGTACAGTTCTGCGGGCGGAGTATTTGCCTCAAATTGTCACAATGGTATTCTTGCCGATACACGTACACTCCTAAACACTTTTGCAAAAGCATCAGGTTATCGTGCTTATGAGTCATATGATTTCTACAAAATCACAGGTGATATGGTCAATTGGCTTGCCAAGAATAATATTCCGGCCATTAGTGTTCTCCTCACAACACACGAAGATACTGAGTGGACGAAAAATAAAGCTGGTATCGACGCTGTCCTTAAGCAGTACGCAGAATAATACGAATGCAGTCTCTTCTTAAGAAACAGATTATTGTTTTTCTTGTCTTTCTTGTGGTGCTTATCATAGGAGCAGCAGCTTTAGTCGTCTATAGAAATATGGAGCCAAAGCCAATAGAACAACCAATTGTTGAAGAAAATCCAAAATATGAAGTGATTGGTCAATCCGTACAAGGACGCAACATAGAATCATATACCTATGGCACTGGTGAGAAACATCTCTTGTTTGTCGGTGGTATACACGGCGGCTATGAATGGAATAGTGTACTTCTTGCATACCAAGTCATGGATCATTTGAAAGCTAATCCTGATGCTGTTCCAAAAAATGTCAGCGTTACTATTATTCCGTCGGTTAATCCTGACGGGGTATATAAAATAATTGGCAAAGAAGGCCGCTTTGCAATTACGGATGTGCCAAATAAAGATGCATCGTCCGGCCGCTTTAATGCCAACAATGTTGATCTCAACAGGAACTTCGACTGCAATTGGAAACCAACAGGCACGTGGCGTTCAAAAACTGTCAGCGCCGGGACATCTGCATTTTCTGAACCTGAGGCGCGAGTGTTGAGGGATTTTATTCTGGAGCAAAAACCCAATGCTGTCGTTTTGTGGCACAGTCAAGCCAATGCGGTGTATGGATCAGAATGTAATAACGGCATTCTTCCCGAAACACTCAGTATTATGAATACATATGCCAAGGCCGCAAA
>JAIFWI010000037.1 GCA_019661945.1 Candidatus Parcubacteria bacterium
AGAACAATAAAAGCGTGATTGCTCACGCCTTATTGTATTATGATTTCTTCTTTAAGTTAAGCTTTTTCACTAAAGCGCTGTATCGCTTGGTGTCTTTCTTCTGAAGATAATTCAGGTGAGTCTGGCGGCTGGCAACCATTTGCAGCAATCCACGACGTGAATGCTTGTCTTTGCTGTGTTTCTTAAGGTGATCGGTTAACTCCTCGATTCGCTTGGTTAATATTGAAACTTGAACCTCTGGTGAACCGGTATCGCCTTCCTTTACGGCAGCGTTTTTGATGACTTTCTGCTTTTTGGTCTTGGTTAGCATGATTAAGGATCATATCACAAAACGAAAAAAATTGCAAGGGGTCTAAACCTATTGTATTTCAAGCTCCTTGGGTAATTGAGAATAATCAAATTCTAGTAAATAAACATTTATCAGGTCATATTTCTCAGATTTTTTACACATTAAGTAGCTTTGAGCCACTATTTTCCAAAAAGGCATTGGAAAGTGCTTTCTGTTAGCGGTTAATAATAGAGCCTCTTTATGGTAAATGATGGTCCCTCCTATAGCCAAATCCATTGACTCAATTTTTCTGGCTGATTCTGGAAATTTTGAGAAGTATTGATGATATAATACGCATCCATTCATCAGAATCTGCTCTTCAGGTTCTATCTGATGAATATAGTTGATCAATTTGATGTAATATTCTCTTAATTTGAGATCTATTGCATTTTTAATCAGCTCAAATGAGCTTAGTCTTGATGTCGCAAGACTATTAGTATTATCCTTCAAAACTCTTAGTAATTTCTTGGCTTCTTGTCCCCAATCCTTGTCTCCACAATAAACCAGGATATTAGTATCGATCAGTATTCTTCTGTTCTTCACTGATTCCATGATGGATCATCTCATTTTCACCCAGGAGTTGCTTTAGGTCTTTCTCTGAAAGAACTCGTTTATTAACAGAAATCATCTTTTCCAGCTCTTCAATAGAGGTATTTTCCCCCCACCCCTTATTGTTCCCAGTTGTAACAATTTTTTCTGTCATAGTAATTATAGTATACCACTTTAGATAAAATATTTATCAAGATTAATATTAGTAACGTTTTGATAACAGTACACTTACATGTATGTAAATATTGTGCGACGTATGAAAATGGATCTTCAGCATCTTAAAACCCAGTTTTTAGAATACATTGAAATAGAAAAAGGCCGGTCTTTGAATACTGTCAGGAATTATGATCACTATTTAACTACTTTTCTCAATCAAACTGGCTTAAAAAATCCAAGCGATATTAATGAAAGCATAGTTCATCGCTATCGGTTGTGGTTGAACCGTAAATCGGCTGGCAATAGGAACGCGGCAATACAGGGCGCGCCGGAGACATTGAAAAAGAAAACTCAGAACTATTATTTGATTGCTTTGCGGGCATTTCTTAAGTATTTAGTGCGCATAGGTATCCCTTCCCTGCCGCCTGAGCGGATTGATTTGGCCAAAGTGCCTGAACGGCACATTGATATGATATCTGGCCAGGATTTGGAGCGGCTTCTCCAGGCTCCCTTGCAGGCAAAGGAAGTTACGGTTAAAGAACTGAGGGATAAAGCCATGCTTGAGCTTTTATTCTCCACAGGATTGCGAGTTTCTGAGCTCTGTTCCCTCTCGAGTGACTTGGATATCTCCAAAGATGAGTTTTCGGTCAGAGGCAAGGGTGAAAAAGTTCGAGTAGTCTTTATTTCTGACTCGGCGAGACAGGCTTTGAAGAATTATTTGGCTAAGCGCAAAGATATGGATGATGCTTTATTTGTGCAGTTTGGCAAAAATGCTAAAAACCAAAAGTCATTGCGCCTCACTCCCCGCTCAGTTGAACGGATCATTAAACATTACGCCATCGTCGCCGGAATATCGAAGAAAGTCACACCGCACGTGGTTCGTCATAGTTTTGCTACTGATCTTTTGCAAAATGGGGCTGATTTACGTTCAGTCCAGGCCCTTCTCGGCCACGCTCACATTGGCACAACGCAAATTTACACTCACGTCACCGATAAGCACCTTAAGGAGATTCACAAGAAATTTCATAGTAAAAATAAACAATAAAATAGAGAAGTATTACTCATCATTAAAATTATATGAATGAATTTCAGGCAAAAAAGTTAGGTGAGGTCTTGGCTTTCGACAAAGTCGGTATGGATACAATTCATCATGCCATGGCTTCATTTGATACTATTTTCGGTAAAGAAGAGGCTATGCGTATAGTCCAGGAGCTCAATAAAAACATGGGTCTTATTCAGGACATTGCCAAGCGTGAAGGAGTTTGGGACATAGTTTCTAAAAAAGCCGAAGGAACTGGAGCAAAATTAACTAAAATGCGCGAAGTCTACGTCGGCGATCAATGGGATAATCCTTCGGAAATCGCTGAGTGGCTTGGTTTTTTCGAAGGCGCAGCCTATGTCCACTGGAATTTAGTGGAAGGTGCCGGTGAAGCTTCGCATGTTGAGAACCTCCGAGCTCTCTCTGATGAAGCGGTTCATTTTCATAAATCTCTGCTTGAGCAAGCCTCAAATTTTCTCAAAGAACTAGGCAAAACGAAGAAATAATTCTATTTCGCCCAAATGAGTTCAAACATCATCTTAAGCATAGAATAAATCACATCGTCTTCGATAATAATGCCGATGGGCTTTTCATTTGTAAGCTTTACTATCGAAACACGATTTTTTCCATACATAGTTACTTCAGCATCAGCAGCAAATAACTTTGGATCAATAAACTTAATTTCCGGCCAATATTTTTTAGCAATGCCAAAAGAAATATAGGTTTTTCCCAAAAATGCGCGGTTAGCTTTGGTATCAGGTAAAATTCCTCGAGTTGTAATCCCCTTTTGTTCCTTTGCCCGACGATAATTATCGAAAAATTGTTTAGTTGTTGAACCAAAGAGCTTATCTGCATTTGAAATAGCCACCATTTCATATGGTTCTGGCTGAGAAATGTGATCTTCAAAGACTTTCATGGCAGCATCATCCCCTTCAAATGTCTGAACTCGAGGTTTATATGAAGCATTTTGAATAAGATTTTCAATAGTTGGCAATAATTGCTCGGCCACATCGTAGGTATTTTCAGCTAAACGAATCTGACTGCGGGTGTAGTTAATCAGAGCTCGCGGACTTGTCACTTGATAAAATTGTTTTTTGCTTCGCTCGATCTCACTGACGATCCCTTTTATAGTCATTGTCAGCAATGTTTTATACACCGTGCTTCGATTTATGGCAGTTCCGGCAGCAATTGCTGAAGGATATGCTCCTCCGACATCCAAAAGATACGTGTAAATTGCGGACTCATTATCAGAAAGTCCGGCCTTTTCCAATTTGAGCCTTATATTGTGGTCCACAGTAGGCCAATTCTAGCATATCCTGTTACTTTTTGCGAACAAAATTACGAACATGCCTAATATATGACTATAAATAAGGGTGGTTATTTCACATAAACCATTGACATAAATAAAATATATTGCATTAAGGTAAACTTGTGTCAGAACAAACGAACAACCCATTTCCCCTCAGGGGAAGGAGCCTGCCTATGAAGATCTTCCGCATTATCATGTCCCCGTCCAAGTTCACGAGTGGTTCTGAGGACGTGGGGTTCGTTGAGGCTTCAAGAGCAGCTGAAGCTGCAACGTTGTTGGGGTACTCGATAACTCGCGCAAACGAGGAAACGGGGTACTACGCGTTGGATAGTCATCCTAGGTATTACCTACTGGAGGTGAGAAACAAGATCAGTTCGAAAGACGAATTTGATCGAATGAGAGAGGAGTTTTGTGTCAGGTATCGCATAACAGAATCCACTCACATGGATTACTGGTATGCATAGTGGTATCGCCACTCGGTTTAAGAGTTAACCGTTAAAACTCTCTGTCGCAAGATGTGATCTTGCCTGATGAGTCCAAAAGGACGAAACAGTGATCTTTTTTAAAACAAATACAACAAGAGGAGACACAATGAAGTCGTGGACTCTGGTCAACCTGAAGGCTCTTCTCGAGCATCTGCCGTACTGTACGCTGATCACGTTGCCTCATCAGCCACTCAAACTGCGTGGCAGGCCACATGAACTACGTGTCTGGTCCACAGCTCACCTCGACTTCTCGAAAGTCGACCGTGGGATCGTGGAGCCAGAGGTGAAAAAGGAGGAACATGAACTGAGCAATCAAGCTGTTCTTCTTCTCCAAGCGCACGGAAGCTTCAAGGAGCTCAAGCGGATTGTCAATCAGGCAACCCTTGACCAAGAACGGAACTGGCAGTGCGATGATTCTCAAGGCAGTTGTGTTTGGCAATCCTACGCACAGCGGTAAAATAGCAGTATCTCTGCTCGGTTTAGGGTTAACCGTCAAAACTCTAGGTTAGCTGGAATAACGGCTGAGTTATGTAGTTATTCTAGTGAAGCCTGGCCCATCTTAGTGATCCTGAGGTGGGCTTTTTCATTTCCGGCAATTTACTGTTATAGTTCACCTATGAAAATCATCTGTTGGAATGTGAATGGCATACGAGCTTTGCATAGAAAGGGCAATTTTCAGTGGTTGTTTAAGGAAAGTCCTGACATTTTCTGTTTACAAGAAGTTAAAGCAAATCCCGAGCAGCTTATTGATGAAATCAAGGTACTAGAGGGCTATCATGCCTATTTTGACTGGTCAAAGATAAAAAAGGGCTACTCGGGTGTGGCGGTATACAGTAAAGTTCTGCCTGAAAAGGTGGAATACGGTATGGGAATTCCCGAATTTGATGAAGAAGGCCGGCTTTTGGGCTTACATTTTAAAAATTTTGTGCTCTACAATGTCTACTTCCCTAATGGCGGCGGTGGTCCTATTCGGCTTGACTACAAGCTCAGGTTTTACGATGCGTTCTTGAAACATATTCAAAAAATCAGAAAATCAGGCCTGCCCGGCCAGGGTAAAAGCGTTATATTTTGCGGGGATATTAATACCGCTCATGAGGAAATTGATCTTGCTCGGCCGAAAGAGAATGAAGAGAATACAGGATTTCTACCTGAAGAGCGGGCTTGGCTTGATGAGGTTGTGAATGCAGGTTTCGTTGATACCTTCCGTCACTTCTACCCTACAAAGACTGGAGCTTATACCTATTGGGATATAAAAAGCGCAGCCCGAGAAAGGAATGTTGGCTGGAGGA
>JAIFWI010000015.1 GCA_019661945.1 Candidatus Parcubacteria bacterium
CTTCGAGGGCATTTCGCGCTGAAGTCAACTCGACATTCGCGATGGTACGTAAATAAGGATGAGCTCTACACTGACCCATCAGCGGTATGTGAAGTCGGTCGGGAGATGGCTGAGATCATCTACAAGCGTTGTCGCGAGCTCTGGATTCATGAAGAAGAAATCATCGTGGCCGCGCCGGCAATCGGCGGTGTGGCTCTGACCCAGTGGACGGGCTACCATCTCCAGCAACGCGGTATGAATATCAAAGCCGTGTTCGCTGAGAAGAAGGAGAAATCTGTATTCAAGGCGATGCGCGAGCTCATTGTTGCCTGGCAGAATCGCTCTAGCGACCAGACAACATGGGATGTGATCGTGAAGTTAATTAGGGGCGATGAACTTCTCGTCAGGGAGGAGGGATTTTGTTTCAAGCGTGGTTACAACCTAAAAATCAAAGATCGCTGGGTCGCGGTCCTTGAGGACATTCTCACTACGGGTACCTCAGCCAAAGAGACTGTGGCGGCGGTAACTGAAATCGGCGGCAGAGTCTTCATCTGTGTTGGCCTTGCTGACCGTAGTGAAGGCAAAGTCAGTGCCGAGGTACTCAAGGTGCAGGAATATCAAGCACTTGTTACTCTGTCGCTTGCTGACGAGACATTTGATGAAGCTACATGTCCCGATTGTGCGGCGGGGGTGCCTATAAATACCGATGTCGGTCACGGCAAAGCGTTTCAGGCTCGGAAGTTCCCATTTGTCGGTACGGCTGGTCTCTGAGAGACAAGCCTTTTTTATTTCCCAAACTTTGCTATGATGCGCCTATGAAAGAAATTCTGTGCAAAGTGTATGGCGACGTTCAGGGCGTTTTTTTTAGAACATTTGCTAAAGAAAAAGCAGGCGAGTTTGGCGTGACAGGGTATGCCAAAAATTTGGAAGATGAAACAGTAGAAGTTGTGGCTCAGGGTACCAAAGAAAATCTGGATAAATTTTTAGGGGCAATTAGTGTTGGTCCTGATAATGCCCAAGTTGAAAGTATTAATGTCATGTGGGGACCGGTGCCTGATGAGAAATTTACGCAGTTTGATATTCTCTAATTTCGCATATTAATTTTATTTAATGAATCCTGAAATTTTATACGAAGATAAAAATTGTTTAGTCATCAACAAGCCCGCAGGGCTTGTGGTTCATGCTGACGGCCGGACAAAAGAAAAAACATTAGTGGATTGGCTTTTGGAAAAATATCCTGACATAAAAGAAATCGGCGAGCCGTGGGTAACTCCGCAGGGAGAAATTATCCATAGGCCTGGTATTGTGCACCGGCTCGATCGCGATACCTCAGGAGTTTTAGTAATAGCAAAAAATCAAAAATCATTTGAGCATCTCAAAAAACAATTTCAAAATCGAGAGACAGAGAAAATATACAATGCGTTTGTGTACGGCGAAGTAAAAGAAGAAGATGGAATAATTAATAGAGCTATTGGAAAAAGTAATAAAGATTTTAGAATGTGGTCAGCTCAGCGCGGGGCGAGGGGAGAACTCAGAGATGCTATTACAGAATTTAAAGTATTAGAGAGAGGCAAAGGATTTAGTTTTCTGGAATTGAAACCTAAAACCGGCCGGACGCATCAAATCAGAGTCCATCTTAAAGCAATTAATTTTCCAGTTGTAAATGATTCTTTATATGCGCCGAAAAGGGAAGCGGCATTAGGATTTCATCGGCTTGCTCTTCACGCGCGCTCACTTGCTTTCACAGGACTCGACGGTAAAAAAATCAAAGTCGAGGCGCCTTTGCCAGAAGATTTCGAACAGGCGCTGATAGAGCTGCGCAAGGAATGAGAATTTTTAGGTCCTCGGACCACTCCGTCCGCCGGAATTGAGGCGGACATGTCGCGGTAGCCCCAGACCAGTAAAAATTTTCATTCCTTGCTGCGCCCCCAGCATAGCGAAAGGAGTATTCGAGAAGAAACTCGCGCAGGCCTGTCGAGGCCGAGCGGAGCAGCAAATTCAGCAGAATTTGACGCGGGTTCTGCGAGAATACTCCTTTTGCGTATGCTGGAGCCAGGTTGCCAAATTTCGGCTAGTATGTTAAATTGTTGCCTACTGTATGAACATCGCAAATATCAAAATTTCCCCTATAAACGTTGAGCAACGCAAGAAAACCGACCTTCGAGCCGGCGATACTGTTAAGGTATGGCAGAAAATCAAGGAAGGCGACAAGACTCGACTCCAGGCCTTTGAGGGTCTCGTTTTAGTTCGTAAGCACGGCTCTGAGCCAGGTGCGACTTTTACTGTCCGAAAGGTAGCCAGCGGCGTTGGCGTTGAGAAAATCTTTCCCCTCTATTCTCCAACAATCGACAAAATTGAAATCTTGCGCCGAGCAAAAGTCCGCCGAGCCAAGCTCTATCACATCCGCAAGAAGGCTGCTAAAGAAATCAGCCGCCAGATGCGAAGAATTCAGCAGATGCCAGCTCAAGCAGTTGAAGAAACTCCCGAAGCTCCAACTGAAACTCCAATAGAATAATCTTTATCTTTTCTTCAGGTTTTCTTTATCTGATGTTAGATAAGCTAGTCTCATGCTTAGCTTATTGTTAAAGAAACCAACTGTAATGTCTGAGATTGGTCGGGATATTGCCCAGGTGTAAATATGATATTTACATCATCTGAAACTTCCATGATTAATTTGTATATTCTCGGAGCGTTGTTGGCAATTGCCTTCATCCTTCTGGGCATTCTGATCAAAGTCAGCAAATGACAGAGCTTTTGACTTCGGTGTGATTTTCAGTATGATATCGATAATGCACGGGTGGTGGAATTGGTATACACGTACGCTTGAGGTGCGTATGCCGCAAGGCTTGGAGGTTCAAGTCCTCTCCCGTGCACATGAAAAAAGGACGAATTGTGTTGTTCTTCTTATTCTCATTCCTCAATTTCTGAAATGGCGAAATCCGAAAGTAGCAGCCTGCAAAACCTGGCCAGCATCTTCAAATCCGCAGTACATTGTTTTCTCTTTTGATGTGTCGACTGAAATGGATTCATGGAAAAGGACTGCTGACTTCTCACAAGAGATGTGTCAGCAAAATAAACTGGTTCACTTCACCTATTTTATTATTTCGGCAGTTCACTTCCTGACTGAAGAAAATCGGACACTTTACAAACCACGCTATGCTGCGCCTGGTTATACTACGGTTGGGGTAACTAAAAATTCTGCCGAGGTATCAGATAGGATTAAAGATATAAATCGAGCCATTCGTGAAGGTCATGAAATAGGTTCGCATGCTGTTGGGCATCATGATGGAAAGAACTGGAGTGTTTCCGATTGGCGCTTCGAGCTTGGAACTTTCAAAGATATTCTTTCAAATCCTGCATTGGCGCTTCGAGCTTGGAACTTTCAAAGATATTCTTTCAAATCCTGCGTACGGTTTGTCTGACGCACCAGAAAAACTTCTTTTAACATCAGATATGGTCAAAAGTTTCCGGGCGCCGTACTTAGCCTACAACAGTAACCTCTATCCATCCTTACGCGATGAGGGCTTCACCTCTGATTCAAGCGAAATTGCTTCAGGCAAAAATTGGCCGATAAAAAAAGATGGAGTGTGGCATTTTCCTCTGGCTACAATTACAGTTGGCGCACAAAAAACGAGAACCATATCAATGGATTACAATATCTGGCGATTGCAGACAAATAATATCGAGCTTCTGAAGAGGGGAACACCAGAATGGGAAAAAGCAAAAAAAGATGTTGTTGATGCCTACCTGCAATACTTTAATACAAATTATTCAACCAATCGCGCGCCGGTGATCATCGGCCATCACTTTGATATATGGAATGATGGTGTCTACTGGGAAGCGATGAAAGAATTTGCCTCCGAAGTCTGCGGCCAACCCGATGTTCGCTGCTCGACTCAATCCGAACTCGTCGACTACCTCGAAAACGGTCGTCAAAATAGTGAAAGTGTGTTATAACACTGCTACATGGTGCTTATAGTGTAATGGTTAGCACAAGGGTTTGTGGAACCCTTAGTATGGGTTCGAATCCCATTAGGCACCCAATTGTTTTTCTATATTTAAATTGCTAGACTTACGGCAGAGCTTTAACAAGTCTCCTAATCATATGAATGAAAATAAGAATCGGTGGTGGTATAGGTTATCCAAGGTTGCATTCTGGCTGGTCTTTATATGTGTTTTTGTGACAGCTTCTGCTGTTTCGTGGGAGGAAAATAAACCTTATTCGTATGCCATGGTTGATGATGATGCGTCCTATATTCAGTGTAACAAGCATAAGGAAGAGGATCTTATTTATCCATTTAATAAAAACTTTTTCTCCACCAATTCTTCAGGAGATGATCTTACTGTTTTATCTAAAGATCGAGCTAAAGAATTGTGTTCACAACTTAATCCTCAACAAAAACTTCTTCTTTCCCGTGAGGAGACAAGATTAATAGAGGGCGGAATTTGGAACTCAGATGAGAGATCAGCTCTTCTTGAGACATATAAAACAAAGATATTGGGTGATACTGGTTATGTAGTACATATCGACACAGAAACAATTAATGAAGGTAGTTATAAAACTATGGCATTGTACCAAACTGTAATATTACTGGTCACACTAATAGCGATGTATTTAATCTCATCCATATTTAAATACGTACTCTTTGGCGAAAAATTTAAAGTTCCATTCAAATAGTAATTATTAGTGTGTTACTTAACTCTTTTACTTACGTCTAATAAGGGTAGGACAGTTAATTGACGGATAGGGTATAATATATATAATCCTAGGCTACTATCATGGAACAGCAAAGTAACAACAATCTATCTTTTGATGCCTCTCTCCTAGCATTCAGTTTACTTAAAAGACTTAATGCAGGGAAAGTAGATACATTTGAAGAGCGTCTCAGATCACAAAAAGTACAATACCTAGCCCAGGTATTTAGTGTTTCGCCTGCCTATAAATTTAATCTCTATCTTAGGGGCCCATATTCTCCAGGTCTGGCAAATGATCTATTCAAGTTTAATGCAGAAAGAAGGGAACCAGATTTAAATGAATTTATACCTAGCGAATTAGAAGAGCGTTTTGAGAAACTCAAAACTTTTATTGAGGGCAAAACAACTCGTCAACTAGAATTAATTGTCACGTTGCATTGGCTGTTAAAAGTTGCAACTCTTAAAACTCAGGATGCAATCAAAAGGTTAAAGAAATGGAAAACAGCGAATGATGATGAGGTGTCTTACTCTATTTCACAACTGAAAATAATATGACCTTACAAGAGATAAATAAAAATAATATTGATGAAATGAAAGATCTTGTCTTCGACAAAGAGGCATTTGATCTAATTCAATCTGAAAAAGAACCTGCTTTCATCATTGTAGATAATATGGATTCTCAACCAATTGATGAACTAGTAGATATAGAAATTACCTTAAGAAAAGGTAGACGTGTGGGATTATTTTCAGAATAGTAGTTTATTTCCAATATGCCGAAAGAGAAGACGCGAGAGAGGTGGTATTATGATTCAAATACCCTAGATAATCAGGTTACCTACAAAGAAATTATAGATAAAAACCATCCAATTGAAGTGGTTATTAGCCATCTAGCCATTGGAGAGGCCTATGGTAATGCATTGCATAAAAGTGAGGAGGCAGCCGAAATCCTTATTGATATTCTCAACAAGATAAAGAGGTATATTAAAATTGTTCAGAATGATGGTCCTGATAGAATTTTTAACGATGTGAGGGATACTTTCGATAGGCTTACTGTTACCGATGCACTTCACCTGGCAACTGCAATAGAAAACGACTGTTGCATCTTACGTAGTTGTGATCCGGATTTATGTGGATTAGATGGCCCTAAACTTAAGGGATTAATTAATCGGAACGGTTTAGATAGGTTTACCATCACCTCCATGAAGAAGAACTAACTATATGTCAGCCCATACCTGCTTTGAAGCATGGATAGCAAACAAATCATCTTTCTTGAAATCCCTGTAATCATATATGTAAAAGCAGGGAACAGGTATTTACAAGACCAAACAGGCTCTAAGCCCGTCCGTCTGCCTACCCCATTGCTGGATTTGAGTCTCTGATATACTTGAAAAATGGATTTAATCCAGAAATGCAAAACTCTTATTCAAGCTTGTAGTGATGGAAGACTTGGTATTACAGTCATGCCTGAAGACTCGAGCCCTGCCTTTACTGATAATCAAAAGGAAGAAAGAATTGCATATTTTACATTGCCAATGGCCCTTAACTATCAACGTGATAGTTATAAACTTTGGGAAGCAGCACTTAAAACTTGGAATGACAAAGAAACAAGAGTAGTTTTTGATATTGAAAAAGTTTCAAAGCTTGATACAGAAAAGTTGAGAGAATATTTATTACGATATAGGTTAGCTCTCCAGCCAAACAAGCATATAAATACATGGCAAACTATTTCAAAAACAGTAGCAAGGGAATGGGGGAGTTTTGAGGGTTTGATGAAAGCTATAGATTATGATTTTCTTAAACTTAAAGAAATAGTCCAAGGAAGCCATAAAAAAGATTTCCCATATTTATCTGGCCCAAAGATTTTCAATTACTGGTCATCAATTCTTAAACGGTATGCTCATGTTGAGCTTAGAAATATTGAGTATGTTGAATTAGCGGTAGATACACATATTTTAAAATGCTCAGTGGCTCTCAATGTTATTACTGCTGACGAAGCAACGAAGCTTGGCAGATTAGAAATATCTGACAAATGGAGAAAGGCCCTTCACGGTTCAGGTATTGCTCCGTCAGAGATGCATTTTATCCTTTGGTTTTGGAGTAGGAATGGATTCCTATTTCAGCCCTGAATATTAATCAAACAAGTTCTAAGCCTGTCCATGTCCGGGGTATACTTTAAATATGCCGTTCAAAGAAACTGTAAAGAAAGAAATAGATGTTGTGGTGCATGGTCAGACCATCACATTTAGATTGGTTAAATATATGGTTTTATTACTGCTGGCGTTCGCACTGTATTTTTGGAAAGGCGGGCGTATTACAGGGGTTGTATTTCTAATCCTGATCATAGTCTCACTGGTTGCACATTTTTTCTTTCGTTGGAAGACTGACGGCTGGACCAAATCTTGGGGACTGTATAAAAAGATCACTCATCGACAAGAATAGATTATTATTAGATAATAGATACATATTAAATAACCATATACTATGGACAATCAACCACAACAAAGCAACGGGGCACATCAAAATGACACCCTTATGGGTGTGTTGGCATATCTTGGACCATTGGTAATTATTCCATTTCTGGTTTCAAAAGAAGTTCCCTTTGTAAAATTCCACATTAAGCAAGGCTTAGTACTTTTAGTTATTGAGCTTATTTTGATGGTTGCCAGCATGACCCTTGGATCACTGTGGGTCCTTTTCCAAATCGTTAATCTCATCGTCTTAGTTCTTTCTATTATTGGTATTATAAATGTTGTTCAAAAACAAGAGAAAATACTTCCTGGTATTGGTCAATTCGCAGCAAAATTTAAGATTTAACTAACATTAATACAAAAAATATGTATCTTGTAACTGAAACGTATATTGCAAAGCCGGGTCACGCTGGTGAGTTGGCTAGAAGCTTTAAAGAAGAAATGGGAAAAATTCCTAATTTTAAATGTACCGTCTTACTTGATATGGTCACAGACTACAATAAGATAGTTGTTCAATATGAACTAAAGAGTTTAGCTGAGTTTGAGCAAAGTATGACCCAACATAAAAAAGAACAAGCTAAATCTAAAAAGACTAAACCTGCCAAATATACAGAAATGTATTTAACAGGCCGACGAGAGATTTTTAAAATTTTATAGGTAGCAAACAAAAAACCGCCCAGAGGACGGTCTGAAGTTCTTACCAGGCGATCATTCGTGAACATCTGTGTTCTCGACGCGCTGTTGCTCGCGATCAGCCAAGCCGAGAGACATCATGACGTAAGTGAAATTGAACAAGCCTTGCACGCTGTCCATTCTTTCGGTCATAGGACAACCGATTATCAATCTCCGAACGATTTCTGAGTGTGCCCAAGCTTCCGATTCAATTGTCTCGGCGGCTGGTTTAAGGCCGTAAGGATTCCGTGATGTCATGACTTGTTCTGCAATGGCGTAGCATGAGATGCCAGCCATGATTCGGACATATGCTCGCTGCCGCCCGAGATTTTGGTTGATGCGGTAGCCTTCAAGTATACATACAAAGAACTGCTCAAGGCCCTTGAGAGCTCCTCTTGGAACTATTCTTCCTCCACTTGTCCCATCAATAACATGTTGGAGGTATTCTGCTACGGAAGCAGCAACACCGTACCAACGAGAAATCCTTTGGAGACCTGGCGAAACAGTCATTGACATGGTGCTCTCCTTGTTTGTGTGGGTTTCTAGAGGAAGTATGGTTCAGGACATTCTAAGTGTCAATTATTTAAATATTAAAACTCACTCGATTGAGGTATACTTATTTCATGAAAAAAATATTCTTTTTGATAATCGTTGTTTTATTAGTTACATTTTTGTATCCCAAATCATATATCTCATCTCCAGGATTCGTCACTCCACAAGCGGCAGAGCAATTTAGTAAAACAGCAAAATCATGCTTCGGATATAGTTATCTGACAAACAGTGCTCAAGTGGCTGCAGATGCTCCGGGTAAAAGTCTCTGCTTTGGATTGCTCGTAGATTAACGGTATGGGAAACGAAGAAATAAAGATTAAAATTTTAGCATTTATTAAGGGTCACAAACTGACGGTGATTTCTACTGTGGATGTGGGGGGAGATAAACCAGAGAGTGCAGTTATTGCCTTCGCCGAAAAAGATACTCTCGAACTTATTTTTGGGACCTCAACTAAGAGCAGGAAATATCAAAATCTCCAAAAAAATAAAAACGTCTCATTTGTTATAGGTTGGAGTGATGAATTGGGTACAGTCCAATATGAGGGAGTTGCTCAAGAATTGATGGAAGAGGAAGCTGCAGAACACGGAAAGATGATTGCAGATAAAAATCAGAATGCTGAAAAATTTCTGACAAGACCTGATCAGCGGTATTTTTTAGTACAGCCGACCTGGATTAGACTTTTAGATAAAAGCAAAGATCCTGATGAAGTTCATGAAATAATTTTATAAATTTGAACACACTTATAATTAGGTGATTAATACAGTGGGTGATATACTAGAGCTAACCAGAGAGGTGATTCATCGCCCCTTCTCCGCTTTCAGTGATGTTGCAGGTCGTCTGCACTTATTTCCGTAACTATCAAATCTTTTTAGTTTCCTGTGTGTTCTCTCTTTCGAATTGCTCAACAATTCGTTTAATCGTCATCTAATTAAATAAATGAAAAATTTTAAAAAAGGTGCATTAGCCTTAGTGGCTATTGTATCGATCTTTGGTCTTACCGGACTCGTATCTGTTCAAGCAGCGACATCAGTAAACTTGAGCAATGCTGATTCATTCACGGTTCTCGCTGGTTCTACCATTACAAACACCGGTTCAACAGTCATTAACGGCAATATCGGATTAAGCCCAGGCACGGCTGTTACCGGATTTCCGCCAGGAACAGTCAATGGTGTCCAAAATGTAGCCAATGCTCTTGCCATCCAGGCTCAGACAGATCTCACGAATGCCTACACAAACGCTGCAGGACAAGGTCCTGTCGTAACTGTGCCGACAGAACTCGGTGGAACCACTAAAGTTGCCGGCGCTTACGATTCTGCCACGGGTACATTCGGTATCACCGGAACTTTGACACTTGATGCTCAAGGTAATCCGAACGCAGTTTTTATCTTCAAAACTTCTTCAACACTTATCACTGCCGGAGCTAGCAACATCGTTCTAGCAAATGGAGCTCAGGCTTGTAATGTCTTCTGGCAGGTGGGCAGTTCAGCCACCCTTGGAGCAAATTCTAGTTTTAAAGGAACTATTTTAGCCTTAACGTCTGCTACTCTTACGACAGGGGCAAATGTAGAAGGCCGAGTATTAGCTCGAAACGGCGCAGTCACCCTGGATTCAAACACTATTAACAAATCAACATGTACTGTTGCAGCTGCAACACCTACTCCTACTCCTGCTGTTCCAACACTGACACCTGTTGTAGCCCAGGCAACTCCGACTCCAACCCCAGTATTCGTACCAACACCGACTCCAACATATGCAACACCATCAGTATTTCCAAGCACCGGAATTGCACCTCAGGAGGTTAATGTCATATTAGACAGTGTTATTGTAACGGCAGCATTTCTATTTGTTGTTGCCACAATCTTTGTGGGCTTTCGGAAACCTCGTTATTTAGTGAAGAATGCCTAGCTCAGTATGAAGTTCACTATTGGTATTGCTGGAATCTTTGTCTCGATTATCGCTGTCTTATTTCTAGTTGGCAGTCAATCTGTTCAGTCTGTGGAAATGCCTGATTCCGTAAAGCCTGCCAATACCAATTCTCCTATCTCAATCAGAATTCCAAAGATTAACGTTAATGCCAATCTTGAGTCTGTTGGTCTTAAGTCTGATGGATCAATGGCCGAGCCGAAAGATCCTACCCAAGCCGCTTGGTTTAATCTTGGTCCTCGTCCCGGAGAAAGCGGCAATGCGGTCATTAATGGTCACTTTGGCTGGAAGAATAACATATCGGCAGTCTTCGATGATCTATCCGCATTGAGTGTGGGAGATACAATCTATACCGAAGATGATAAGGGCATTATTACTACGTTTGAGGTTCGAGAGGTAAGAATGTTTAAAGAAACAGAAGATTCCTCAAGTGTGTTTGGTATCGGCGACGGCAATGCTCATCTCAATCTCATTACCTGCGGAGGGGTATGGAACAAGACTTCAAAAAGTTATTCAAATCGATTGGTTGTGTTTACTAACAAAATTAAAAATTAAATAAAATATATAAAATGACTAAAAATAAACTTATGCAGGTGTTTGATGAATCATACGACGCCACATTTAATCAAATCCTTCCGATAGTAACGAACAGAGAAGAAGCCAAGGATCTTCTGGGTATTCTCTACCGAGAGACATGGGACAGAATGACTGATTCGAGTTATACCCTGGATACTATTAGAGAAATTTTTGAGCAATCAAAATTGCGACATGGAATTGTACTTCAATCGTATGTTCTTGGATTACTCGAAGCGCTCATGGCCTTTCGATTCGTGCTGAAACTTCTTGGAGCAAACCCAGCTGCAGGATTCAGCACCTTTATTTATGGAGTAACCTATCCATTTGTAGCCCCATTTTTAACTGTCTTCCGCATGACGCGCATTACGAGTGGTTCTGTCTTCGAATGGACTACACTTCTGGCCATGTTCGTCTACTGGCTCATCGCTATGGCAATTATCAGACTCTTTCTTATGAGCAGAAGCGTCTCAACTCCGGAAGCGGCTTCAAAACTTAATCAACAGGAGTAAATAATTTATTAAAATCAATTAAAAAATAATATAAAAATACATGTCAAATTCAATAGGTTGGATCATCGGTGTAATCATATTACTTCTCGTCATTGCAGGTGGTGCGTTTCTGTGGGTTGAGAACAATTCTAATACCACAAGAGCAAGTATAAAGACTAATCTTCCTATAGGCGAATGAGGTTCTAAACCCAGCAAAATAGTGCTAGTATAGAGGGCATATGAATAATTCAAATAGGACCAAGATTATTGTCGGGGTGGTCATTATTATTGTGCTTATCGTAGGGGTAGCTGCCTTTGTGAAATCTCGAAAGATCTCTACCGGCGAAAATATTAAAGCAGCTGTAGTTGCTACAACATTGGAGAAGACCCTGCTTATAACAAGTGCCGGACAAACTACTGAAAGTGAAATTGAAACCAATAAAGAAGCCTCAGAAGGAGATACTCTGAAAACCCTTGCCACTGGCCGGGCTCTTGTCGAAAACTCAAATGGTACGCGTACAGTGCTTGATTACAATTCAAAGCTGACTATTGCCAAGCAGGATAAAGATGGAACTCATTCAAGTAATTTTCTTCATTCTGGTACTGCCTGGGCTCAAGTTCAAAAAGTGTTAGGTACAGGAGAATTTTATGAAATTGAAACTCAAAATGCTGTGGCAGTTGTCCGCGGTACAAAACTTCAAGTGAGTTACAATGCTTCGGATTCCAAAGTTTTAGTTGGCGAAGGTCAAGTCAGTTTCATACCGATCGATCAAACGACGCGTACCCGTCAGACGGACAAGGCTGTTATGGTTAATCCAGGAATGAAAGGAGTTATCGGCGCAGATGGAAAAGCTGTAGTAACACCAATGACCGAACAAGAAAAGCAAGACCCATTCTTTAAATACAGTGAAAATATTGCTGCAACTCAAAAGCAGGAACCAACAGCTGGAAAAGGTAGTCTTCGCGATATCATGGCCGCTGGCGGCGATGTCACCTGTAGCTATACCGTCAATGAAGGTGGGGCAGTGAGTACCGGCACATTCTATATTTCAGGCACTAGTTTCAGAGGAGATTTCTCAATCCAGAGCGGCGCGGCTGGAACCGTTGATTCTCACATGATTCGAAATGGCAACGATACCTACACCTGGTCAGGAAATCAGGGCGCAAAAATTACGGTTGATCAATCCACCCAAAATAATACGGCGCCAGTGCCAGACCAAGGTTTCGATTTCAATCAGCAATACAATTACAACTGTTCAGCTTGGAAAAAAGATGCCTCAAAGTTTAGTGTCCCAGCAGGTGTTAATTTTATTGATGTCGGAGCATTCGTTCCTCCTAATGTGAATGGAAATGTAAGGACAAGATAGTGAAATAGTTATATCGAATTACCGGCGACATATCCTGTTGTCCAGCAAAGCTGTAAGCTATAGCCGCCAGATGGCCGGTCGATATTTAAAATGTCACCAATGAGATAGAGATTAGGGAAGAGGCGAGAGCACATGGTTTTAAAATCGACTTCATCAAGCACAACTCCACCGCTGGTGATAATTGCTTTTTCTTCACCAAGCAAATGATCAACCTGAAGAGGAATGTTTTTTAGGAGTTGAATAAGATTGACGCGTTGCTCGCGGGTAATACTGTTGCATTGAATTTCGGAATCGATACCAGAGAGTTCTACAATAATCGGTGCAAGGGATGACGGCACAAGTCCCGATAAAGCATTTTTGAATTTTTTATTGTTATGCTCACTCCGAAATATTTCTTGAAGTTTGGTATTTAATGCACCGGGATCAAGCTCAGGCAATATATCAAGTGAAATGACTACCTCTCCATACTTAAGAAGTTCTCCAATATCTTTACTCATATTTAAAATAACTGGACCGCTTAAACCCACATGGGTGAAAAGCATTTTGCCTTTCTTCATATCTTGTTTTACACCATTTTGAAAAAGGGTAATTTTCGCATTAGGCAGGGCGAGGCCCGCTACGCGTTTAACCCAGGTGTCTTTTATTGCAATCGGAACAAGTGATGGTTCGGGTTCAATGACGGTGTGGCCAATCTTTTTAAGCCATGTGTATCCATCGCCAGTTGAGCCGGTTTCTGGACGAGATATACCGCCCGTAGCTAGAACAACTGAACGAGCATGTATTTCTTTTTTGTTTTTAAGCTTTACTCCAGCAATAGTTTTCGTATCTTCTGAGAGAATTAAATCTGTAACTGTTGAATGTGAAAGAACGGTGACAGTATGCTCTTTAATATACTCAACTAAGACACTCCACACCGACTGAGCACTATTGGTGATAGGGAATACTCGTTGTTCTTTTTCAACCTTTGTTTCCATTTTTTTAAGGTGAAAGAAGTCGAGCGTTTCCTGAACACTCCATTGTGAAAATGCCGAGAAAAGATATTTATCATTATCTTTAAATTTCTGCAGAAGCTTTCGAGTATCAAATTCAGCGTTGGTAACATTGCATCGTCCACCGCCGGTGATAAGAAGCTTTTTGCCGAGGCTGTCATTTTTTTCGAGGAGTAGCACTTTGGCACCGCGTTCTGCTGCTCGTCCTGCAGCCATCATGCCAGCTGGTCCGCCGCCAATGACCACGACATCCCAGATGATTGGCTCAGATTGTGTAGATGATACCTTCATCGAGCTATCCTAGCATATTAGCTGTAAGAAGCGATTAATGATATGGTGGGGAACATGTCTCGCGAAGAAGTGATTGTTAGATTCGACAGTGTCTCATTTGAATACGGCCACAATAAACCCATACTTGATGAGGTCAGTTTTTCGGTGCGAAAAGGTACAAAGATCACCGTTATGGGCCAAAATGGCGCCGGTAAGAGCACGCTCTTCAAACTTATTACCAAGGCACTTGAGCCAGAAGATGGTGATATTCACATTGGCCAAGGGATAACCATTGCCGTCTCACGGCAAGTAATACAACCTGATGAATTGCCTCTAACGGTCCGTGAATTTTTTGAAAGAAGTTTTGACCACAAAGTATATGACATTGATCCACGCATTGATGCAGTCCTCGAGATTGTTAATTTACACGCCCCTCATGATCGAATAATTAAGACATTCTCCGGTGGTCAAAAAGCCCGGCTTCTCCTTGCATCTGCTCTTATTCAAAAACCAGATGTCCTTATGCTCGATGAGCCGACCAATAACCTTGATCAAGCTGGTATTACTCATTTGACTGATTTTATAAAAAACTATTCAAAGACGTGTATTGTTATTTCCCATGATGCAGAGTTTCTGAATTCGTTTACTGACGGAGTGTTATATCTGGATGTTTTTACTCGTAAGGTTGAACAGTACGTCGGTAATTATTTTGATTTGCTTAAAGAAATAACAGCCAGAATTGAAAAAGAGAATCGCAAAAATGCCCAGTTAGCAAAAGAAATTCAAGAAAATAAAGATAGAGCAAACTTTTTTGCTAATAAAGGTGGTCAGATGCGTCTTGTAGCAAAGCGGATGAGAGAAAAGGCGGAAGAGCTTGAAGAAGAGAAGGTTGATGTCCGAAGAGAAGATAAAACAATCCGTTCGTTTATTATTCCATCTCAACCGGACCTTCTTGGAGATATTCTGACGATTAATGGCTTCACAACTATGAATCCAAAAACGCATAAGCCTGTTACTCGTAAAGCAAAGATCATCTTGAAAAAGAATCAGCATTTATTATTGCAAGGCCCGAACGGCATCGGTAAAAGTACCTTGCTTGAGTCTCTGGCACATGGCACTGCAAAGGATGCGGCTATACTCGATGGGGTGAAGGTTGGTTATTACCGCCAAGATTTTTCTACCCTTAATTTTAACGATACTGTGTATGATTCTCTATTAAGCGTCATGGAAAAACATATTGAAGAAAACATGCGCTCTGTTGCTGCCGGATTTCTTATCACTGGCGAGATGATTAAAACAAAAATCGGTGATTTATCTGAAGGACAGAAAGGATTAGTGGCATTTGCCCGACTTGTTTTGCAAAAACCTGGGCTTCTCATTCTCGATGAACCAACAAACCATATTAACTTTCGCCATCTTCCCATTATTGCTGCAGCTTTGGACAAGTACCAGGGAGCGATGGTCTTGGTAAGCCATGTGCCGGAATTTGTTCAGCAGATTCGTATTGATGAAGTTTTAGATCTGGAGAAATAGATCGATCTCTTCTTCACAAAAAACTCATGTTCAAAAGGTATACTGAACACATGAATAATAAATTGATGGACATATACGATAGGCAATACGACGAAACATTTAACACCCTTCTCAATAAAGGCACTGATCGGGAGGAAGCTAAAAGTTTAATGGGTCTCATTTTTCAAAAGACTCGAGAAACGTTAACTAAAAAAGATACAAAGAAAGAAAATATTGAAACTGTTTTCAACAAAGTTCGAATGGAGTATGGCATCTGTTGATGGTGTATACTATACTCATGGCAGGTTCGAAAACAAAAAACTCACCCAAAAACGTAAAGAAAGTAGGGAATCGGGCAGTCAATAAAACGCGACGAAAGAAGAATCGGTTTTAATAGGTATACTTATCCTATGGATGCTCCGGAAAGAGATTCCCATCATAATCCTGAGAATAAAGCTGAACAGATAAAGCTTTCTTTTGAACCGCTTTCTGCAGATACTTTGCAGGAAGCGTTGGCTTTGGCTAAGACAATATTTCCCTACGATTATGAGAAATTAGAAGAAGCATACTATTCGAGTATTAATCCGGATGATGCTGGCTGGCAGAAAAGAAGAATGTTGAAGTATTTCGCGGTAAAAGATGAAGAAACGGGCAGAATAATTGCAATTACCGGACTGTATAATTGGAAGGTCCATGCTGAGGATGAAGTCTGGCTTGGTTGGTTTGGCGTCTCACCAAATATGAGAGGTCAGGGGATAGGAAAGAGGGTTTTAGAGTGGACAATGCAAAAAGCCAGAGAAAAAGGCTATAAAAAATTCAGGTTATGGACGACTGATGATAAGGGTGAACAGGATGCTCAAAAGCTTTATGATGATATGGGTATGAGCATTTACAAACAAGAGAAGAATACAGAAAAGGAATACACAACATTATATAGAGAAATTAATTTGTGATGAAATTCTCTATGATCTTGAAATATGTTCAGACATAATTCGTCTATCATTATATGACAAAATACGGACCAAAAGCACAAGAAAAAGTAGAAAAGACCATGCATGAATACAAGCGTGGTACATTGAAGATGGGTACGAGTGGAAAAAAAGTAAGATCACGAAAACAAGCTATTGCTATTGGATTATCCGAAGCACGAAAACGCGGTGCCAAAGTGCCCCGTCGAGGGCGATAAAATCGAATCTTTGCTATACTTACTTTGTGAAGATCAAATGGGATGAATACACCTGGTATTCAAAATGCACTGCGGCAATCTTTTTTATTATTGTCTTACCGCTCTGGACTTTTTATATTGGAACGCAGTATCAACTGACAAAAGATATCCAGAGTTTCGAAAATATTCAGGCTAAGTAATAGTAGTTGGAAATATAATATGAGTATTATTTCTTTTCGACAAAGGGTTTATACTATCGCTCAACAAATTCCTAAAGGAAAAGTGGCAACATATGGCCAATTAGCAAAAATGGCTGGCAGCCCCCGGGCCGCTCGAGCTGTTGGTATGTCAATGAAATGTAATCCTGATGCCTCAATCATTCCGTGTCATCGAGTAGTAGCTTCAAATGGTAGACTTGTCGGCTATGCATTCGGTGGAATACAAACAAAAAAGCAAAAACTCTTGAATGAAGGTGTGGCTTTTATCAAAGATACTGTTGATTTGAATGTATCGCAATGGAGGGTTACTATATAAGTATGTTTAAACCACAAGGACCATATTGCCAAAGTTGTGGTATGCCGCTCTCAAAAGATAAAAATGGGGGAGGCACCAATGCCGATGATTCAAAATCTTCTGAATATTGTAGCAATTGTTATCAACAAGGAAAATTTGTCTTGCCTGATATTACGGTTGATCAAATGAAAGAGCGGGTTAGGGGCAAACTCAAAGAAATGCATATTCCGGGATTTATCTCTGGCTTTTTTACCAAAGATATTCCCAATCTGAAAAGGTGGAAGCCGTAAGCATATTTAAATTATGGAACACTTTGAACTAAAACCTGATAAACAAGACTTTGATAGTTTAATGAATGAATATTTAAGCAGTCAAAAACCGCTTGATCGAGTTAAGCTTATCTCACAAATGGAAGGTGTTGCTTCGACGGTGCCTGAACTTGAGCGGGTGAAGCGGCTTGTATATGATAATGAGTCAATAAAACGCCGCATTCAAACTCGAATTGAAGAATTAACTAAAGAAGAACAAGAAGAAGCAGCATGAAAGTATATTTTGTCCGGCATGGTGAAACTGAAGCCAATCGAAAGAACTTTGCTCAAGATGAGAAAGGTGCATTGAGCGAGCTTGGACGACAACAAGCAGAGTTTGTGGGTAAAAGATTCAAGAATATTCCCATTGATCTTATTGTTTCTAGTCCATATCTGCGAGCAAAAGAAACAACAGAAATTATACATAAAAGTTGTAACAAAGAAATACTCTGGTCTGAACTATTTGTTGAGCGTCGTGATCCATCAGTGATGGTTGGTAAAGATATGTCTAGTCCTGAGTCAAAGGCTATTACTAAAGAGATTAGAGCGAACCGTCACATACCCGACTGGCGACATTCAAATGAAGAAACATTCACCGAGATCAAGGAACGCGCAAAAAAAGCTTTGCTTTACCTTCGTGATTTAAAAAAAGAACGTATTCTGGTTGTGACGCATTCAGGATTTTTAAGATCTCTTCTTTGTGCAATGATTTTTGGAGATACGTTGACGGCTGAGATGTATAACAAAATGTTTGCTTTGAGGACAATAAATACAGGTATAACATTGGCAGAATATTCTGAGCATGATACGTGGGTTGGATCAGGCTGGGTTGTGAATGCCTGGAACGACCATGCTCATCTTGGTGAAATCAAATAAAAAACCCCACACAATGAGGGGCTAGGCCACTTGTTCCATTGCAACTACCATGGAAGAGATGGTGTGTTTGGAGGAGGCTTTTATTGCTCGGGAAAAGATCATAAACAACATATCAGGATTGCTTTCGACGTCAAACATCTTATGGAGACGCTTAATATGCGTGTGTATCGTCTCCGGTTCTCTATCCATTGCTTTTGCAATCTCTTTTATCCGCATGCCACAGAGCAAATAGAGCAATGTTGTCCGAGTTTGCTGCGCTCTTAAGGCACTACCATCCGGCAGGCGCAGTAATTCTTCTTGAACACTGGGTGAGACGAGATACAGACCCCGGGCTACCAATGCTCTTATAAAAACTACCGACAGAAGAGCCAATCGGCCTTCAGCCTTGAATTTTTCATAGAGCCACTTGATTCTGTAATGCACTGTGTGTTGGCCCTCTTGCATTGATAAGGCGATTTGTCGCTCACTCCGTCCTTCAAGCAAATAGATCAGCGTGAGACGGTGCGACTCTTTTTTGATTGCCGAACCATCAGGTAGACGAGAAAGTTCGTCATGCAGTTCTGGTTCTAATACTTCACGGGGAGCAGGCGCTACATAGAACATGGCGTACTCCTTTCAATAAGCGACAATGGTAAATCCACACTTATCCTACTCCTATAGTAGAGCAAAGACAAGGGTGGGTGTATACTATATATAGTTATTCATAAGTTTCTATTTTCATGATTAAAAAAAGTGTCGGTGTATTTTTACTATTGATGGTTATAGCAGCACCTGTTGTAACTTCAGCTGCACTCTTAAGAACAAGTGACGAAGTTAGTTTTGGTCGGGATCAAATGATTGGTGATGATGTGTATGCTGCCGGCGGAAGTATTAATTCTATAGCAACCGTGACTGGTGATTTTGTTGGAGCCGGAGGAAATCTCTTTATTTCAGGGAATGTCACCAATGATGTTATCGTAGCCGGCGGCGCGATCAACGTTGTGGGCACTATTGGTGATGATTTACGCGCCGCCGGCGGTAGTCTCGTTATCTCGGGATCAGTCGCGGACGATGCAATACTTGCTGGCGGACAGGTCAGCGTCATTTCTGGATCAACTATTGGAGGTGACCTGATTGTTTCAGGCGGACGGGTCGTTGTTGACGGCGAAGTTCTTGGCCGGATTGAAGCTGCCGGTGGAGAGGTTATTATCAATGGCACCGTACATGGCAATGTCACTGTACATGCAGACATGGTAGTGATCGGCGAGGCTGCTGTTATTAACGGCAAGCTCATCTACTCATCAGCTAAAGAGGCAAAAGTTCATCAAAATGCCAAGATCAGCGGTGGGGTTGAATACAATACTACAGGTTACAAAAATAGAGCTGCTCACAAGGCTTTGTGGATTTTGATAAAGCTCTTAACCCTTGCCGTCTCAGCATATATCCTTCAATGGATTTACGGTAAGGTAGCTGTTCGCTTAGTTACAGATTCAACAAAAAATTCAGGCCGAAATATCTTGCGTGGTTTAGCGGTGCTTGTTGTCACTCCAATAATCATCGGACTTCTTATGATCACGGTCGTTGGTATTCCGGTAGCTGTTGTTCTCCTCTTGGCCTACATTGTCCTTCTGGTATTATCCTGTCTTATGGTGCCAATCTTCCTTGGAGGCATTGTCTGGAAATATCTTAAAAAGAACGACCGAATGACGCTGAATTGGCAAACGGCTCTTGTTGGAGCATTTCTTACCCTTCTTCTTAAATTCATTCCAATTGTTGGACCGATTATCATATTTATATTCATGCTTCTTGTCCTGGGCACTGTGACCAAAATGAAAGTGGATTACCTCCGCGAATTGCGATAAAAAAGAGTATACTTACTTCATGGGTCGACTCATTGTCAGAAGCAAGCAGTTGATTGAACAGTATGAACGCCACATCTCATCCGGCGCTCTTATTGCTGGTTTTATTCTTGATAGTTTAACCTTGCGTCGGGTTGATTTTCTTGCTGAGAATCTCGTTATTATTACCTACCTTCTTATTGCTGGTCTTGGTATTACTATCCTTAATGTGTATGAGGGTGGAAAGCTGCGTGGCCCTGTTTTTGAATGGCTTCATCGCTATTTGCCCTTTACAATTCAGTTTGCTTTCGGTGGACTTTTCAGCAGTTACCTCGTCTTTTACTTCCGGAGTGCCTCATTTGCGGCTAGCTGGCCATTTGTTTTGCTCTTAGCTGGATTACTTATCGGCAATGAACTCTTTAAGAAATACTATCAGCGAACAGCATTTCAGATTAGTGTTTTGTACTTTTGCATCTTTACCTTTTTAATTTTCTCAGTACCGATTATCTTACGGGCAATGGGTGATGGAATATTCCTGATAAGCGGTGTTGCCAGTCTCATCGTTATGGCGTTATTTATATTTGGTTTGGCACGTATTATTCCGGAACGCATGAAAATTAGCGGGCCATTCATTCTCTGGAGTGTTGGAGTGATGTATGTGCTTATGAATATCCTCTATTTTACCAACAGTATTCCGCCAATCCCATTATCATTAAAAAATATTGAAGTATATCATCACCTTGAGCGAATTCAGGGAGGTTATACTGTCCAAATTGAAAAAAATAAGGGTAGTTTTTTTAGTCTCTATGATACGGTTCATATTACCTCAGGTAAACCTCTCTATGTTTTAAGTTCTGTATTTGCTCCAACTTCATTAAATACCCACATTGTTCATCATTGGGAATATTTTGATGAAGCTAGGGGGAAGTGGATAACAAGTGCCCGATCTGAATTTTCAATCGTCGGTGGGCGTGATGGAGGGTATCGAGGATATTCCTGGAAATCACATTTTACCTCCGGATTATGGCGGGTTAGTGTTGAAACAGTCCGTGGGCAGCTTCTTGGCAGAAAAACATTTAATGTGATAACCGTAGGAAATCCTCCCGTCTTAGAAACAGCCACTCGTATTTAATTAGAGACCGAGTTCTTGGAGATTGGTGGTATAGGTATTAATAAAAGAAGGAATAACGAATACTAGGCCTATAAGTGGTAAAACAAAAAGGGCAATAGTAATAATCATTGTCCAGAAAAAATATTTGCGAGTTTTTTCGACAGAAGCGTATATCAGGTCGATCTTTTGTCGAAGTTCAGCTAATTCATTATTTTGATCGGGTTGCATAGGACTATTTTATCACATATACTTGAGTTATGGTTACAACTGCGAATTTTGACGAAATGTTATTTCTAAAAGTCCTCTTTGCAATTTTAGCGATATCACTCATTGTATTTGTTTTGATGGTTATCTCACTTTGGAAAGTATTTACAAAAGCTGGTCAGCCTGGCTGGGCAAGTATCATTCCAATTTACAATCTCATTATTATTAATAGAATGGCTGGAAAACCAGCCTGGTGGATACTGCTTTTCTTTATACCAGTCGTCAATATTGTTGTATCAATGCTTATTGCTTATTATCTAGCCCTTGCTTTCGGTAAGGGGATTGGATATACCCTCGGACTTTTCTTTGTACCCTTTATCTTTTATCCAATGCTGGCATTTGGCGACGCAGTTTATCAAAGGAGCGCTCCTACGCCATATATGAATCCATAACGTTATGGGTATTAAATTACACGAAGTCACCTGGTATTCAAAACTCGCTGCTATATTATTTTTTATCGTCGCTCTTCCTGCCTTCACCTTTTTCTTGGGCCGAGAATATGAACGCTCCATTCAGCTTATTAGTGACAGTGAATCATTGAATGAGCATGCCGTAGATGTTCAAAATAGTGCAACTACCACAAAGCGAGCACATTAAAAAGATTTGTGTAAGAAGCTGGCTCATGCAGCGTCTCAGTATGTATGAGCACACTGGTCATACAACCCCAATCCGTTTCGTCGGTTGCAATAGCACAGCCGTCAAAATCGTATAATAGATATTCATACCTCAGTCTCGGACTTGTTTTCTTATTTGTACTATATTTCTTTATTCCTCATGGCGGAGTTTTGTATCCTTTATTTAACCTCAGTGTACTATTTATTGTTTTCTTGCCAGCAATGGCTTTAACATTAGCAGTTATTTCTTTACGGCAAATTTCTAAGACTCAAGATCGAGGGCGCCTTGCAAGTTATATTGCCTTGAGCATCACGACGCTCTATTTTATGGTGGCCTTGGCAATTCCTGTCGTTCTTATTGGTCTCTATCTTCTCTATTCTCTTGTGATCTAAAACTATTGGCGTATACTGTCCGTATGACGCTCATCGATTCAGTGATTTTGGGGGTCGTTGAAGGTATTACTGAATTTTTACCAATTTCATCGACAGCCCATCTCGAACTAACCGGACATTTACTCGGCATACCTGCGACTGACTTTTTTAAGAGTTTTGAAGTTATTATCCAGCTTGGAGCAATTATGGCTGTGGTGGTACTCTATGCTCAGACAATTAGCACTAATACTAAAATTTGGAAGAGAATTATCACTGCCTTTATTCCAACTGGTGTTGTCGGTTTCCTGTTGTATAACGTTATAAAAGACCGTTTGCTAAATAATCTTCAACTTATTATATGGACCTTGAGTATTGGTGGTGTCATTCTTATCATTTTTGAATATATCTACAGCAAATCGGAAAGAACAGATGAATCACTCAAGGAACTTGAGACAATGCCGTACTTAACTGCTTTTGGTATAGGTTTAGCTCAAGCTTTGGCTGTTGTCCCAGGAGTATCACGAGCGGCAGCCACAATTGTAGCTGGTCGAGTCTTGGGACTCGGCCGTCAGGCCATCGTAGAATTTTCATTTCTATTGGCTATTCCGACGATGCTTGCCGCTACTTCATATGATATTCTCAAAAATGCCTCATCTTTTTCGAATGATAATATCATGGTTCTTATTGTCGGTTTCTGTATAGCGTTTGTTTCGGCGCTTATTACTGTCAGATTCCTTATCCTTTTCATTCAAACTCACACCTTCACTACATTTGGTGTGTATAGAATTTTATTAGCTGTGGTTTTAGCACTGTATATACTATGATACCGCGCTTTATTCAATGGATGGGATCGATACCCTCACTTATTGTTCACACACTATTTTTCATCGGAAGCTTCTCATTGATTTTTTTAGGCTTTGATCTTCAAAGTGTTCTTCTTATTTTAACAACAGCAGTATCGCTCGAGGCGATATATTTATCACTCTTTATTCAAATGACGGTGAATCGCCAGGCTGAATCAATTGAAGATGTTGCCGAAGATATCGACGAGATTCAGGAGGATATTGATGAAATCCAGGAGGATGTCGATGAAATTCAGGAAGATGTTGTCGGTATTAGCGTTGATGTTGATGAAATTCGTGAAGAACCGGAAGAAAAACCTATAGTTGCCGGTGCGGTTTCGCTTGATACCATCTACGCTGATTTGAAGCGTTTAATGGATGATGTTGAAAAATTCAAGCAACAAGACCATAAGTCGTGATAAACTAAGCACATGCATGCGTCGAAGGCCAATAAACTGGTTCTTATCCTACTTCGGATTTCCGTAGGCTGGTTTTTTCTTTACGAGGGGATTATTTCTATTCTTGATTCACAATGGACGTTGCTGCCATTTATCAAAGATGCCAGAACCTTCCCTGAATTTTACAGCTATATTTCTCAACCCGAACTTCTGCCATATTTAAGTTTCATAGCCAAAGGTCTCTTTATACTTATTGGTGCTTTACTTATTGCAGGTTTTTTCGTGCGGCTGGGAGCATTTCTCGGAATACTTCTGATGTTATTCTTTTATTTCCCATTGCTTAGTTTTCCGTATGTTCATCCTTCACACTATATTGTCGATTATCATTTTGTAATGATTATGGTGCTCCTCCATTTATTTGTAGCCAGAGCAGGTGAAGTGTTTGGTCTTGGTTCGATGTTTCATTTCTCCCGATATTAATATATGAAAGAAATTTTAAAGAAGGCTTCAGTTGTGTGGTGGATGAATGATCCTAGTAGTTCTGGAGCGGCTCTGGCTTTCTACACCCTTTTTTCTTTGCCCGCACTTATCATTGTCGTTGTCGCTCTGATGGGCTTTTTTATTCCACCATCCGTGGCTCGAGGCTTGGCGATCGATCAGCTTGGAAATGTTTTTGGTGGACAGGCTCGTCAGGCACTTGGCTACATTATTTATGAATCAAAAATTCCTCAGAGTAATTTCTTTGCCGCAGTTATCAGTATTTTGACATTCTTCATCGGTGCTCTCGGAGTTTTTGACCAACTTCAAGTTTCTTTGAACCGTTTATGGGGGGCTAATGTGCAATTAGTCGGACTGCAAGGTTTTATGCATAATAAAGTTATGGCTTTTATAATGATTTTCTTACTGGGGATTTCTCTAGCCATTTCTCTAACTGCCAGCACCCTTGTCTCGGTTTTTGATCGATTGATTAGAGAATTTTTTCCTGCACTCGTAAACATCGTCTGGATTTCTGATATCGTCCTGTCTTTAGTTCTCGTCATATTCTTATGTATGGCTATTTATGCTTTTTTGCCTCATGCTCGAATTTCTCGCCGAGCGATCATGGTTGGAGGAGTTATTACTGCGCTGCTCTTCTTTTTGGGGCGTATTATCATAGGAATTTACTTAAGTTCACCGTCTGTTATTTCAGCGTATGGTGCAGCCAGCGCTTTTATAATCCTGATGTTATGGATATACTACTCATCGCAGGTTTTTCTCTTTGGCGCGGCCTGCACGTATATCATTGATCAGAGAATAAAAGGTAAATCATAGTATGGATCTATCACGTAAAACATGGGTAAACCACATTATTATTGCCGGTGGCATTATAGTGGCCGGATGTATTGTTTTTGGTTATATAAAGACCATGCGACGTTTAACGGATCCTGCCTTATTACAAGGAACCGAGGTCTGCCGGACATGTATTACCCTAGATCATAATCTTGGTAAACGTGTGGTAAAATCAGGGACGGAGGTAGTATTGGAACTACCACAATCGCTTTATCCAGTAAATGAGCTTGTGGTAATAACATATCCCGCTGATATTGTAGAACTATCTACAGTCGTGCCAAAGATAGAGGGCAACTGGGCTCGTAAAATAGAACTTCTCGAGCCAGGCTCTGCCGAGATTATCGTCCGAAGCTCAAATTCTAACATTTCTGATTTCTACCACGCTTTAACTATCGAGTAACAATGAAAAAAATCTTAATAGTATGTGTGGTTACGATTGTTGCCGCTCTTGGACTTTATGCGGTTTTTCCTGCTGTCTACAATAAAATTTCAGTCTTTGTAAAATCTGCTCGTGAATTAACTACTGAACGTGAAGAGTCGGTGACAGGACTGCGTGAGGAGTTATTTCCTGGACCGCTGACTGCGGAAACTGAGAGCGAGGATGCTCGTTTAAATCGGCGAAGCGTTATTACTACCACCAATAGTCAGCGACTGGCAGCTGGTTTGAAAGCCCTGACAGAAAATCAACAATTGAATCTGGCCGCAGAGCATAAGCTCGATGATATGTTCGCCAAACAATATTTTGAACATTTATCTCCGGAGGGCAGAGGCCCAGGAGCGGTTATCGAAGAATCGGGCTATCGCTACATTGTGGTTGGTGAAAATTTAGCTATGGGTAATTTCAAAGATGAGGAAGCTTTGGTTGCGGCCTGGATGGCAAGTCCTGGCCACAAAGCAAATATTTTACATACCCGTTTTACTGAAATTGGCATTGCTGTTAAAGAAGGTACCTATAAAGGCAGAAAGACTTGGCTTGCTGTTCAGGAGTTTGGTTTGCCGGCTTCGTTTTGCCCATCAGTCAACCAAACACTGAAAGCTCGGATTGATGCCGATACTGTTCGGGCCGATGATATGAGTCTTGAGCTTATTGGTCTTCAAAAAGCTCTCCGCACAATGCCGCGTGAAACTGCTAGTGAAGAGGAAGAATACAAGAAAGAAGTTGATTACTATAACAATCTAGTCACTCGCTACAATAAATTAGTGGCAGAGCTCAAAGCTGATATCGATGAGTATAACCATGATGTCAGGGTTTACAATAACTGTATCGAAAGCTAAAATGACTTCATGGATAAAAAATATACATTACTCATTGTTTTAATTACTATTCTCCTTCTGGGAGGAATTCTCGGTTTTGCAGCATGGCGCACGAGCACTATCCCAGATCACACCGTTTTGGCTCAATGTATCAAAGATGCCGGTGCAAAATTCTATGGTGCCTTTTGGTGCCCACATTGTCAGGCTACTAAAAAGCTTTTTGGCAAAGGCCAGAGTGCATTGCCATATATTGAGTGTTCTACACCTGATGGTAATGGTCAGCTTCCAGTTTGTACTGACGTTGGTGTAAAACAATATCCAACTTGGGTTTTCGCTGATGGTAGTCGATTGACTGGCGAACAGTCTTTAGAAGCATTGGCTGGAAAAACGAATTGTCCGTTGCCACAAACTGAGACACAATAGCATGACTCCTTTTGTAGAATCTTTTACAACAATCCTTTCAATAGGGATTGTTCTCAGTAACATTGCCACTATCATTTTTATTGTCAGTATTTTTCTGCGCAATAATCTATTCAAGGTTGTATCCCGCCATGCTCTGACGTTTTCTACGATCATTGCTCTCGGCGCTGCTTTCGGCAGTCTCTTTTATTCTTCAGTGGCAGGTTTTGTTCCGTGTGAATTATGCTGGTGGCAGAGGCTTTTTCTTTTTCCCCAAGCAGTTATCTTTGCTATAGCTTGGTATCGCCGCTGGATGTATAAAATTAAAAGTGACGAGATTTTTCTCTATAGTTTAGGCCTGTCAATTATTGGAATTCTCATTGGCCTCTTTCATTACTATGGAACAATGTTTAATCCCGATATTTTGGCTGCCTGCGAAGTTGGGGGAGTATCATGCGCCAAACAGTACTTTCTGATGTTTGGATTTATTAATATTCCCTACATGTCTCTAAGTGCCTTTGCCTTGCTTGGTTCTATTGCCCTGATTAAAACCCTCGATAAATAAAAAATGGGACATTTATCCGAACTTATTATCACCTTTGGTTATATCGGTGTCTTTATAACTGTTTTCGCCGAGTCTGGATTTTTGCTTGGCTTTTTTCTGCCAGGGGATTCAATGTTATTTACCGTCGGTATCTTAGCTTCTCAGGGCTACTTTAATATTGGTTGGATGATCTTTTTAGCTATAACCGCAGCAATTTTAGGCGATACGTTCGGTTATTACATTGGCCGAGTCTTCGGCAAGCGTTTGTTTAATCGTCCTGAATCACGGCTTTTTAAATACGAATATGTTCAAAGGACTGAGGAGTTTTATAAAAAATATGGTAAAAGGACCATCATTATGGCTCGATTTGTGCCTATTGTTCGAACCTTTGCTCCCATTATGGCCGGTGTCGGCAAAATGGATTACAAGATATTCGCTAGTTACAACGTTGTCGGCGGCTTTCTCTGGGCTGGAGGGCTTCTTGGCCTGTCATATTACCTCGGTACTCGCTTTGAAGGCATTGAAAACTACTTAACGTACATCATTATCGGCATCATTGTAGTCTCTTTTATCCCCATCGCTCTTGACTTCCTAAAGAAAAAGTGACATTTACCTGATGAGGTTGCGCTTGAGGCCGCTTGTATGGTCTAGCGTTTTAAATATGGCTCAGAACAAGGGCCTGTGGATAAGCTTGTTGCTAACGGACCCGACAATATTTACCCTTGGAAAAGTCGGTTGTCGGTTTATTAGTTAGTGAGTCTTAGGATGAAATACAAGTTAGTTCTTATAGTAATTTTGTGGCTTGGCGGGGTGTATGCCTTCCAAGCAGTGAATAACCTTAATATTTTCCCATGGTCCGTACCCGCAGGTGTAACTGCGGACGGTCCAATCGATGTGTGGTGGCCTACGAATGGTGCTCGAGTCAGCAATACTCAAGCTTTCAAGGCCATGATAAAAGAAAAAAACGTTAGTGAGTATCAAATGTTCTGGTCTGTTGATGGTGGTCAGCAGAACAGCATGTACGATTCATCTACCGATTATCCTCACAAAGAGGCTATGGTAGATCTAAATTCATGGACGTGGAGGGGAGCTGGTCCTTACAAAGTGACCTTCAAGGCCTTAGATCAAAGTAATAATCAAATTGGTGAAGCCACAATGGAGATCTTTACCACGGAACCTGCCAATGGTCCGGTCCAAGTTGAAACGCCAACGGCAAGTCCAAGCGTTTCTCCGAGTGCTTCACCAAGTGTATCCTCAAGTCCCTCACCGTCTCCCTCATCTTCACCGGAAGCAAAAAATAGAATAACAAGTAATGTGGGGGCGGCTCTCGGTATTGGATCACTTAAAGCAGAGACAGTAACTGATACTTCAGCCAAAAATGTCAGCATCGTTTTTCCTACAAACAATGCCGACGTCAATGGCTTGAATACCTTCCGCGGGCGTCTCGATGGAGCTTCGAAAGATAGTTATAAATTATATTGGCAAGTTGATAACGGTACCTTAAATCCTATGGGTGACGCTGGAGACTTAAAAGAAGCCTCTGTTGATACTACGAACTGGAATTGGAGAAGTAACGGTCAGTATGTAGTTTCAATGGTAGCAAAAGATAATGCAGATAATGTTATTGCAAAATCTGATGTCACAATTACTGTTGGCAAGCAGGGCAATCCTACGCCGACGCCAACCGTTCAAATTTCTGATGTCTCTCGAAATATTCAGAGATCTTCATTACAGCAATCTGTTTCACCAAGTCCATCAGCAAGCCCGAGTTCTTCACCTAGCCCTTCTGCCGCACCAGTAATTACCGCTTCAAATTCCGGTAATCCGTTCTCTGGAATGAAATTGTACTTCAATGCAAATAATGACGCCGCTCGTACTGCTAATGAATGGCGAAGTTCTCGTCCGGGTGATGCCACTCAGATGGATAAAATCGGCCAGCAGCCGGAAGTAACCTGGCTTGGCAATTGGAATTCAGATATTTCTGGATACGTTACTCAAAAAGTAAATGAGGCCAAGTCTCAAGGAGCCATGCCAGTGTTCGTGGCTTACAATATTCCAAACCGTGACTGTGGTCAGTACTCAGCCGGAGGAATGGGCAGCGCTAACGAGTATCACGGCTGGATTCAAAAGATTGCTGATTCAATCGGCAATAATAAAGCGGCAGTGATTCTCGAACCAGATGCTTTAACTTTGACCGATTGTCTCGGCAGCCGAGTCGGTGAGCGATACGCCATGGTTAAAGATGCTGTTCAAACGCTAAAATCAAAATCAAATATTGCCGTATATCTTGATGCTGGACATCCAGGTTGGATTTCAGCAGATGAAATGGCCAATCGATTGCGCCAGTCTGGTGTTGATATGGCTAATGGTTTTTCTCTGAACACGTCAAACTTTTTCACTACACAGTCAAATGTGAGTTATGGTGAAGAAGTCTCAGGAAAAATTGGCGGCCTGACCGGCCAGGTTAAGCACTTTATCATCGATACTGGTAGAAACGGCAATGGGCCAACCTCTGATTTTCAGTGGTGTAACCCTTCTGGCCGTGCTCTTGGCTCAAAGCCAACCACAAATA
>JAIFWI010000038.1 GCA_019661945.1 Candidatus Parcubacteria bacterium
ATATGACGGTCTCATCCGTCTATAGCGTAGCTCAATGGCCAGTCTTACAATTTAATGTATAATAGCGTCTTATGAATGGACAAAACAATCCTAAACAGTCTCAAGGGCCAAAGGGACCCAAGGGCAAAGTACCGCCGGGTAATCAGTTCATTAGAAATATCTTAACCGGTATTTTTATTCTCTTATTGTTGGTCACTCTCTACTCAGTCATTGCCGAAAACCGAGCCCGAAATGATGAAGTCTCAATTTCTCAAATTGCTTCTGATGTCTCAGCAGGGAAAGTCACAAAAATTTTAGTAAATGGCGATAGTCTCGAAGTGTATTATGATACCAAGGGAAATGTTGTAAAAACTGCTAAGAAAGAAGAAAGTTCACCGCTTACAGAAACGCTTGTTAACTACGGCGTCACACCTGACCGATTAAGTAGAGTTGATATTCAAATTGAAAGTCCGAGTGGTTTTGGATTTTGGGTGTTGAATCTGGCGCCATTTATTTTGCCGCTGATTGTGGTGATTGTCATCGCCTGGTTTATTACCCGACAAGTGCGCGGCGCCGGCATGCAGGCCTTTACTTTTGGGCAATCGAAAGCGCGCATTATTTCTCCTGATGATAAAAAACAGCGGGTGACATTTAAAGATGTGGCTGGTGCTAAAGAAGCTAAAGAAGAATTAACTGAAATTGTTGATTTCCTGCGTAATCCAAAAAAGTTTTTGGAAATCGGCGCGCGCATTCCAAAGGGAATTTTACTTATGGGCGCGCCCGGAACCGGTAAAACTTTGCTTGCTCGGGCGGTAGCCGGGGAAGCGCAAGTGGCATTCTTCTCAATCTCGGGATCAGAATTTGTGGAAATGTTTGTTGGAGTCGGTGCTTCACGTGTGCGTGATTTATTCCGGATGGCAAAGCAAGCCGCACCGGCCATTATTTTCGTTGATGAAATTGATGCTGTTGGCCGCGTCCGCGGTACTGGTGTCGGCGGGGGAAATGATGAGCGCGAACAAACCCTGAACCAAATTTTGGTGGAAATGGATGGTTTTGAACCAAATGAAAAAGTTATTGTCATGGCTGCAACAAACCGCCCCGATGTTTTAGACCCTGCCTTACTTCGCCCTGGCCGATTTGATCGTCGCGTAACCATTGATCCGCCGGATCGCTCTGACCGTTTGGAAATTTTAAAAATTCATTCACGCACCAAACCATTTGCTGAAGATGTGAACTTATCTGTAATTGCTGAACGCACCCCAGGATTCTCTGGCGCAGATCTCTACTCACTGATGAATGAAGGAGCAATTCTTGCCGCTCGCGAAAATCGAACAAAAATTTCTCAGTACGATCTCATTCGCTCAATCGAAAAAGTCATGCTCGGTCCTGAACGCAAGTCTCACATCTTAAATCGAAAAGAAAAAGAATTAACCGCCTATCACGAAGCCGGACACGCCGTTGTGGCATCAATTCTGCCGTACGCTGATCCTGTTCACAAAATTTCTATTATTTCTCGCGGCCGAGCAGCTGGGTATGTTTTGAAATTACCGCTTGAAGATCGAAAACTTCAATCAAAGAGAGAATTCATAGATGACATTTCAGTGAGTCTCGGCGGTTATGTCACCGAAATGATGATGTTTAAAGATGTCACCACCGGTCCATCAAATGATTTGCAAGTCTCGACAGCCCTGGCTCGAGACATGGTTACAAAATATGGTATGTCCGAAAGACTTGGCGCCATAGCTTTGGAAGGTGAAGGCGGCCGAGCCATGTTTGGCGGCCGGGGCGTTGACAGCAAAGAATATTCTGAAAAAGTTGGCGCCGATATTGATGCCGAAGTGGCAAAAATCATGTCTGATGCCTACAAACGTACCGAAGAGATTATTACCACTCACCGAAAACTCCTGGACATTATTGCTAAGCGTCTGATTGAAACTGAAACAATTGAACGAGAAGAATTCGAGCAAATCCTGGTAGCCAATGGCGTCACCCCCAAAAAGAAACTTGATATTGAACATCAAATATAATAATGCTAGTATAATTTCACGATGAAAAGTAAAGCTAAAAAGTCTGAGGAAATCGACGTAGAGCTTATCCAAAGAAAAATAGATCTTATTGAACGCGGGCTGCCTGTTGATATTACTGAATCAGAATTGGCTTCTCTTGAAACAATTTTCCGCGGCGCGCGCAGCTTCTATATAGATATGATTAAAGCTTTATATGATCGCCGGGCGACAGGCGAGGATGTCGAGCACCATATAATAGAAGAGAGCAAGAACTTGGCTGGGGTAGAACTGGCCCTCCGAAAAATCGATGAATTCCGCAAAATCCACTCCGAACACATAAAAACGAAATAAGGGGCTGGAACTTGACGTTTTCTATTTACTTGCTAATATATAGACACAAAGTGCCGCAAGGCTCCGAGAAACTCCGCCAATTGGCGGAGTTTCGAGTTTAGAGAAATGATTTAAGTTTATTCTTGATTTTTTCTAACTCATCACTATTGATATCATAGAGCTTTCTTTTTAATCTTTTTACACTTACTAATCTCATCTGGGCAAGAATAGCAGAGACTTTCTTGTCATCAGGATCAGTATAATTGAAATAAAAATCAAATCTTTTCTGCTTAGTTGATAATGGTATGCACCAGAACATGTGGTTATTAAATTTAGTCACAACTAAAACAGGCCGTGAAAAATTATTTCCACTGCCATTTTGTTCAAAACCAATATTTCTGCCAAGATTACTCATCCATACTTCTCCGCATTTTGGAAATCTGTCGGGTTTGCTCGTGTCAGCCTCGATCTTCTTTTTGAGCTCATTCCATTTATCAAATTCCTTATCCATAAGATAAGGGTACATAGTAGAGATAAAGGAAAAATAAAGAAATTTTATCCAAATGTGCACGTGCCAGGATTCGAACCTGGGACCGGCCGTGTATAAGACGGCTGCTCTACCAACTGAGCTACACGTGCATACTCCAAGAATACTACTTAACTTAAGGCTTTTCTACAAGCTATGTAACTGAAGTGTGTCGTGATAGTATTTATGTAAAGTAATAATCTTTACATGAATAAAGTTCAACAGTATATTCTCCTCATCTTATCTACTGTGCTTGTAGGTTTTACTATCCTTACTCTTCTTTACATCCAATATCCAGAAAATCAGACAGCAGCAGTTATTGGCTCACTCCAAACTTTTGATCCTACAGCTCAAAGAATTCAAATCTTGAATCAACAAATTACTGCATTGCTTGGATATCAGGCTCCTTCACAATCTCAAAATATAGTAGCACCATCTCCAATTTCTCAACTTTCACCTCAGCCAAGTCCGTCAGTAAGCCAGATACCAAGCGCTAGTCCAAGTGTTTCATCATCGCCATCAATTAGTCCAAGCCCAACACTTAATCCGACACCTAGCGCTACACCTCAACCGCTCGTAGGGGATTTGCGAGCTCTCGTTTTAGAGAGAAAAGATTTAATGCTCCAGCTTGCCGAGAAAGATCCTGAAGCATTTTTGGTACTTAGTCTAACGAATGAAGTAAGAAATCGCTTGCCCTACGATTTGCAGCAACACGTTGAATCAGACGTTGATGTAGCTAACAGCGAGATATCTACATTTCATGTTGATGATTTTGATCACCCCGAAAATTCAAAATTCAATTATTCGTTATTAGTGGATGATGTTTCAAATACCACAAATGCAAATGTCACCTATCTAACGTTATCAACGGCGGAGAATAATAAAAAAGAATTAAAGTTTTTTCCAACTGCAGAAGCTCCTCTCCCGTCGGGAACAAAATTAAATGTAAAAGGCAAGCAACTGACAAATGTTGTTGTGGCTAAAAATGCAAATATTTTTGCCGGGCCTCTACCACCTCCTGAAGCAACTGGTAACCAAAAAACTGCGATCT
>JAIFWI010000016.1 GCA_019661945.1 Candidatus Parcubacteria bacterium
CCGCTGGCATTTGGGTGGCGGCCGCTATTGGCATCTCGGTCGGCTATGGTTTTTACCTTATGGCTCTTTTCACCACAGTCTTAACCCTTTTCATTTTCACTATTATGTGGAAATTTGAGAACAGACTTAAGGCAAAATTTGGACACAAAACTCAGCATCCCGACAAGAAGTCATATTAAAACCGATGTGTTAAAATTGGCCAATGTCTCAGTACTATAAGCCAAACAGGAACCCTGGCTGGAATTATGGCGGCCCCAACTGGAAACTCTCGCGTTCTAAAATAAGTCTCTTCCTCGACTGTCCTCGCTGTTTTTACATTGATAATAAATTAGGCGTGGCTCGTCCTCCAGGATTTCCTTTTAACTTAAATAGCGCTGTTGACCATCTCTTGAAAAAAGAATTTGACGTTCATCGTGACGGCGGCACGGCTCATCCGCTTATGGAAGCGTATGGTATTAAAGCTATTCCGTTCAAGCATAAAGATATTGATATCTGGAGAGAGAATTTCAAAGGTGTTCAGCATCTTCATTCAAAAACTAATTTCCTCATTAGCGGTGCTGTTGATGATATTTGGATAAATGATAAAGAAGAGCTTCATATAGTTGATTACAAAGCGACGTCAAAAGACACCGAAGTAAATCTCGATGCCGATTGGCAAGATGGTTACAGGCGCCAAATTGATATTTATCAATGGCTTTTGCGACAAAAAGGATTTAAGGTTTCAAATACTGGTTACTTTGTGTATGCCAATGGCTTGCGCGATAAAAAAGCTTTCGATGGCAAATTAGAATTTAATGTGAAAATTATTCCGTATGAAGGAAATGATGACTGGGTAGAAAAAACCCTTGATAAAATAAAAGAGTGTCTGGATGATTCGAGAATTCCAGCTTGTACAAAAACATGTGATTACTGCAATTATGTCACAGCCCTTGGTGATGTATTGCGCGAAAATGTTAAGGCCTCAATTGATGTGAAAAAGACTTTGGCTGAAGCTAAACCTAAAAAGACTCGAAAAACCAAGGTTGAAGAAATAGATGCTCAGACTCTTCCATTTTTATAAAAAAGGAGCATACTAGAGATCAGAACGAACTGAAGTGGGGGAACCCTCTTGGCGGAGGTACTAATGGGACGATTACATTTGCAAGCGTATGCCGAGGTTCAGCTTCTCGTAGCAATGCGAAGCCACAGGAATGAGTATTTTTCGGGTCAGCATGTCGGCCACTCTCCTTCATTGGATGAGAGGATCAGACACTGGACTCGGAGTGGCGGTTCCGCTAATTTTGAAAAGTGCCGGAAACACTTCATTGTCGGTGACGGAGAGAAAGCAAAGCAGCAGAAACTTGACGTCATTGCCAAGAAAGCGCGGAAAATTGTCCAAGATATAATGAACGCGGAGCGGCCACATTGACTGCTCCTTTTTTCTATATATATAATGCGGGGATGGATTGGGAATTTATGACAAAAGAAGATTTATTATTACATCTCGAGGAGAACAGCAAAGTCTTTAAAAATGAGGCCATACGAAAGGCTTTTGAGGCTGTGGATCGCAAGGATTTCATTCAGCCCGATTACCAGATTGAGGCGTATGAAGACTATCCATTACCGACGATGAGCGGTCAGACTATTTCTCAGCCGACGACGGTAGCTTTTATGCTTGAGTTATTAGATCCACAAAAGGGCGACAATGTATTAGATGTTGGCTCAGGCACTGGCTGGACGACGGCATTGCTCGGACACATGGTTGGAAAGACTGGAAAAGTCACAGGCCTCGAAATTCGTCCAGAGCTTGTTGAGTTCGGCAAGGAGAATCTGAAAAAATACAAAGAATTACCGGTAGAAATAAGGCAAGCTGATAATGAAACCGGTTTTTTTCGTGATGGACCATATAACAGAATCTTAGCAGGCGCGGCTTTTCCTAATAAAACAAATGAGGCTATGGAATTAGTTTTTCAATTAGCTCCAGGCGGAGTGATGGTGGCACCTATTGGCGAATCAATTACAAAATTTGAACGGGTTAATGAAGATGAGTATTATGAAACAGAATATCCGGGCTTCATTTTTGTGCCGTATGTTCAAAAATTTAATTTAGAATCGTAATGTACCAAAATGGCTGAGAAAAATACTGAAGACCGAAAAGAATTAATGCGAAAGATCAAGGATGAAGTGCTGAATCTAAAGGGTTCGGCATTATATGAACAGCGAATTAAAAATAAAGTATTGCCGGTAATCGGCGAGGGCAGTCATTCTGCAGAGATTATGTTTGTCGGCGAGGCACCTGGTAAAAATGAAGCTATTCAAGGTAGACCTTTCGTCGGAGCATCAGGTAAATTTTTAAACGAACTTTTGAAAAGTGTTGGTATTAAGCGTGAAGATGTCTATATTACAAATATTGTAAAAGACCGGCCGCCAGAAAACCGTGACCCGACACCTGATGAAATTGAAATGTATGGACCATTTCTTGATCGCCAGATTGATATTATCCAGCCAAAAGTGATTGCAACTCTGGGACGGTTTTCCATGGTATATGTTATGAAAAAATTCGGTCTCGATTTCGACATCGAACCAATTTCTAAGGCTCACGGTAAGGCCTATGAAGCCAAGGCGTCATATGGGAAGGTCCAGATTTTTCCACTCTATCATCCGGCTGTAGCGCTCTACAATGGATCAATGCGGATAGTCCTAAAAAAAGATTTCGAAATTCTGAAACAATATGCCTCAAACTAAATCAATTGATGAATTACGGTCCCGACTGGTAGAAATTGCTCATCTTAATTCCGCTGTGGCCGTCCTTGGCTGGGATCAAGAAGTTCATATGCCCAAAAAAGGCAGTGATAAGCGGGCTGAAACCTTAGCGCACTTAAGTGGCATTATTCATCACAAATTTGTTTCACTTGATTCAGATGGTTTATTGAGTGACTTTAAAAAACAGCTTGACTCAAATGAACTTAATGAAGAAGATCGAGTGGTTGTAGCTGAAACGTGGCGCAGTTTCCAGCGCATGAAAAAGTTGCCAGAAAGTTTTGTGCGTGAACTTTCGGAAATAGCCTCAAAAGCGCAGACTGTTTGGGCCGAGGCCAGGCAAAAATCTGATTTCTCTCTTTTCGAACCTTGGCTTGAGAAAATTATTGATTTGAAAAAACGAGAAGCGAAATATGTCGGCTATAAGCATTCTCCATACGATGCTTTAATTGATGCCTATGAGCCAGGTATGACTGCAAAAGAGGCTGAAAGAATTCTAACTGATTTAAAAAATTCGCTTGTGCCGCTTCTTGAAAAGATTAAAAAATCAAAAGTAAAAATAAAACCGGAGAAATTAAAGGGAAATTTCCCAATTTCAAAGCAATTTGAATTCAATAAATATATTGCCGAGAAAATGGGCTATGACTTGGATGCTGGACGGCTCGATATCAGCACTCATCCATTTAATACTAGTTTCAATCCGCACGATGTTCGCTCCACCACTCGTTATGATGAGAAAAATGTCTTGTATGCTTTAGGCTCAACCATTCATGAAACAGGCCATGCCTTATATGAACAAGGTATGTCAGCTGAGCACTTTGGCACGCCTTTATCTGAATCAGTTTCTTTGGGCATTCATGAGTCGCAGTCGAGAATGTGGGAAAATATGATTGGTAAAAGCCGTGAGTTCTGGCAATATTTTTTACCAAAATTGAGCAAGGAATTTCCGAAACCCTTTGCTAAAATCTCGCCTGACGAATTCTATGCAATTATCAATAGAGTTAATCCTTCGTTTATAAGGACCGAAGCCGATGAGGTGACCTACAATTTACATATTATAGTTCGCTTTGAAATTGAGCGTGATTTAGTCGAAGGAAAGCTTGCAGTGAAAGATGTGCCGAAAGTCTGGAATAAAAAGATGAAAGATTATTTTGGTTTGGCTGTGCCTAATGACACTAAGGGTTGTCTTCAAGATGTGCATTGGTCTATGGGTGGACTCGGTTATTTCCCAACATACAGTTTCGGCAATCTCTATGCCGCTCAATTTTTTCATCAATTAGAAAAAGAAATGCCTGATGTTCGCAAAAGAATTGCTAAGGGTGACCTATTACCAATTCGCCATTGGCTCAAGGATAAAATTCATATTCATGGTAAAAAGTATACAGCCGGAGCTTTGGTTCAAGAGGTCACTGGTGAAGCACTGAACAGCAAGTATTTTAGCAATTATTTAGAAAAGAAATATACAGAAATATATGAACTCAAAAAAGATTAAAACGGAATGGAATTTAAATGTACTGTATAAAAACGGTTCAGATCCGCAGATTGAGCGAGATGTTGTTCAGTATGAAAAAATGTGCGAAGATTTTGAGAAAAAGTATAAAAACAGAACGGACTATTTGGAATCTGAAGAAAAACTATCTGATGCTTTAAAAGAGTACGAAAAATTCTTAGAAATAATTGGCCACAGCAAGCCCTACAATTATTTTTACTTTCGAAAGGATATTAATGGCCAGGATCAAGAAGCCGAAGCAAAACTAAACCAGTTAACACAACGGCTGACCAAAGCCAGCAATAAAACTCTTTTCTTCAGATTGGCCTTGGGGAAAATCGAAAAGAATAAACAAAAAGAAATTCTAAAAAATAAGAAACTAGCTCATTATCATTATTTCCTAGAAGTTATATTTAAATCTGCCCAGCATACTCTGACCGAGCCAGAAGAGAAAATTCTAAATCTCAAAGCTTTACCAAGTCATTCGCTTTGGGTCAGAGGCCAGCAAAAGCTTCTTAATCAACAGACAATTATCTTTAAGGGCAAAGTCATGGCTGTTTCGGAAGCATATGAAAGAATTACGACACTGCCAACAAAAGACAGAAGAGCTTTAAGCGATATGCTTTATAAAAAATTAAGAGAAGTCAGTGATTTTTCCGAAAGTGAAATTAATGCAATTTATACTGACAAAAAAATCAGTGATGAATTACGCGGATTTAAAGAACCATACAGCGCTACTATTTTAAGTTATGAAAATGATGAGAAAAGTATCATGAATCTTGTTGAAACAGTTACCCAACATTTTTCTATTAGCCAGCGCTTTTACAAACTCAAAGCTAAACTGCACAACCTTAATTACTTGGAATATGCCGACCGAGCTGCTCCTGTTGGAAAACTCAAGGTCACATTTTCATTTGAAGATTCATTACAAATGCTTCGAAAGGCTTTTGCAAAAGCCGGATCAGGTTATGTTGAGATTCTGAATAGGTATATAGAAAAAGGTCAGATTGATGTATATCCAAAGAAAGGTAAAAAGGGCGGAGCATATTGTTCCGGCCAAGTTAATCTGCCGACGTTTGTGCTCTTAAATCACGTCGGCAGCTTTCGATCACTGACAACCTTTGCTCATGAAATGGGTCATGCTTTTCACACCGAGCTCAGCAAATCGCAGCCATTACTTTATCAGGACTATACGACTTCTGTGGCTGAAGTAGCCAGCACCTTTTTTGAAAATTTTGCTTTTGATGAAGTTTTTTCAAAGTTAAGTAAGAAAGAACAAATTGTTGCTCTTCATGACAAGATTAACGACTCAATCGGAACTATTTTTCGCCAAATTGCCTGCTTTAACTACGAATTAGAAATGCATAAAACTATTCGAGAAAAAGGATCGATATCAAAAGAAGATATGGCTGCTCTGCATAATAAACATATGAAAGCCTACCTTGGACCAATCATGAGACTTAAAGAAAATGACGGTTACATGTTCGTAAACTGGCCGCATTTACGCTACTCATTTTATGTCTATTCATATGCGTATGGAGAAATTATCAGCAAGGCACTTTATGCAAAGTACAAAGAAGATCCGCATTACATGAAAGAGATAAAAAGCTTCCTAAGCGCAGGTGGTTCGAAATCACCAGAGCAGATTTTCAAAGACATCGGCATCGATACTTCTAAACCAGAGTTTTTTGTAAAAGGGTTAAAGTCTATTGAAGAGGATATAAAAGAGCTTGAGAAGCTAGTATCATAATCGCTTTTCTATTTTACATTTTCTGATATTATGGCCTCATGACGTCAGCTGAGATCAGAACCCGGTTTTTAGAGTTCTATAAGAAACAGGGCCATACTATTCTGCCTTCGGCATCCATAGTGCCTGAAAATGACCCAACTACGCTTTTTACCGGCTCTGGCATGCAGCCTTTGGTTCCTTATCTCTTGGGTCAAAAACACCCCGAAGGCAAAAAATTGGTCAATGTCCAGAAGGCATTTCGTTCTGCTGATATTGAAGAAGTTGGTGACAACCGCCACACGACCTTTTTTGAAATGCTTGGTAACTGGTCACTCGGCAGCTATTTTAAAGAAGAACAGTTGCCATGGGTTTTTGAATTTTTAACAAAAGAGATTGATCTGAATCCCGAAAAATTATTTGTTTCGGTTTTTATTGGAGATGAAAATATTGGTTTACCAAAGGATACCGATTCTGCCGAACTGTGGCAAAAATTATTTAAGAAAAAAGGTATTGAAGCAAAAATAGTAGAGATAGGCAGTCAGGAGAATGGTTACTTTAAAGGTATGCAGGACGGCCGAATTTTTTACTATGATGCTAAGAAAAATTGGTGGAGCCGTTCTGGTGCACCAGAAGATATGCCGGCAGGAGAACCCGGCGGTCCGGATTCAGAAATTTTCTATGAATTTGATTATATTCCGCATGATCAGAAATTTGGCCCATATTGTCATCCAAACTGTGATTGTGGACGTTTTATGGAAATCGGTAATTCGGTATTTATGGAATATAAAAAAGAGGCTGATGGCAGCTTCAAGAAATTACCGCAGCAAAATGTTGATTTTGGCGGAGGTCTTGAACGTGTTGCGGCTGCATCTTTGGACGCAGCTGATATGTTTAAGATTGATACGCTTAAGGGGATTATCGTAGAACTCGAACGGCTTTCTGGTAAATCCTATGATGAGCTGGCTACAAAGCCTGCTTTTCAAGTCGTGGCTGATCATCTTCGAGCGGCAACCTTTCTTATTGGGGATGGTGTTACTCCAAGTAATACTGAGCGAGGTTACTTTGTCCGCCGACTGCTTCGTCGGGCTATTCGCTACTGGGATACGTTGGAAATTAAGGATGCCGGACTTTGGGCCTTGGTAGATACGGTCCTTGAATTTTACAAAGAAGACTACCCAGAAACATATTCAAAAAAAGAAATAATCAAAAAAGAAATTGCCACTGAAGAAGAGAAATTCCGACGAACGCTCAAAGAAGGTTTGAAGCAATTGGAGAAACGTATTACTTATTTGCGTTCATTAGTTCCTGAAGCTCATACAGTTATGCTGCAGGGTGAAGATGTTTTCAATCTTTTGCAGACATACGGCTTTCCGCTCGAATTAACACTTGAAATTGCAGAAGAGAAGGGGATTACTATTGACGTAGAAGGTTTCAAAAGAGAAATGGAAAAGCATCAGGATCTTTCGCGAGTTGGTTCCGAGAAGAAATTCAAAGGCGGTTTGGGCGATACCAGTGAAATGTCTATTAAATATCACACCACTACACACTTGCTGAATGCTGCATTAAAACAAGTTCTGGGTAATCATGTGTCACAAAGGGGAAGTAATATTACTCCGGAGCGATTACGTTTTGATTTCTCTCACCCAGAAAAACTTACTGATGAACAAAAGAAACAAGTAGAAGATCTTATTAATGACTGGATTAAACAAGACTTGTCAATGACCTCGGCAGAAATGCCAAAAATCGAGGCCGAAAAAATTGCTGTTCATTCCTTTCTTGAGAAGTATGGCGACACTGTAAAAGTGTATTCAGTCGGTACTGAAGGGAATTATATTAGCCGAGAATTCTGTGGCGGTCCGCATGTGGAACGTACCGGTGTCCTTGGTACCTTTAAAATTCAAAAAGAAGAAGCTATCTCTACCGGCATTCGCAGAATTAAAGCTGTACTTGAATAAATATTGATAATTCCTTGAAAAGTGTTAGTTTATGATGGGGTACTATTTCCAGTTCCCAAACAAGGAGTGATTATGAGTCAGACATTGGAGGAGCACCTCAGAGTTCTTGCTGAAGAGCTGCAAACACAGGTTGATGATTGGCTCAGGCAAAAAAACTTGCTAAAGCCTGGTCAAACAATCACAATCTCGCTCACACTAAAGGAAGAGAGACCTGTTCATGTTGTCATTGATGATCAAAGTGCAAAGCCACTAATTGGCGACATCAATTTTGGCGGCAGAGCCTTTGATGGTGTCTATGGCTACTTTAAGGACAGGGGCAAGTCTGCGGAAGAGGTATATAGCATGTCTTTGCGGGAGCTTGCCAAGGCAGATCCTAATCATGTCCGCGCCCAAAAATTCTGTGGCCACACGGGTTTCATGGAGATTTTACGAGTGCTTTCTGTGCATAATCTGCTCGAAGGCCAGTGGGCTGAGCTTGCTAAGTTTCACAAAATTTAGTCCACGTCACGCGTCATGATGTTCTCATGGCGTTTTTCTTTTAACTTTTTATTTGTTGACAGGTTTTTGATCAGTAGTATAGTAAACCCAATGAATTCATATTCAGCAAAACTCGTGGTCGTGGTCATTCTAAGCGTTAACGCTTGTGTTTAGCCGCGATTATTTAATCTAATCTCTTAAAAAATCCCGGCTGAACAAAAGCCGGGATTTTTGTTTAGCAAAAAAGTTCTTTTACCAGGAGTACCATTGAGGATAAAACCTCCGAAACCAAGGCCGTTTGTGAAAGTCTCACCATCATTTAAGCTGATGAGTCTTAAGAAAATTCGGAAGCTGAAGCCAAAATCTAAAGTTTGGGTCTACACTCGCTGCGCTGATGGTCGAGATGGCTACACTAAATGTGTTTTGAAACGCTTCGAGCCAACTGAGAGATCGGGAATCTATTTGGTCCAGTATTCGGGTTTTGCCAGCTACCAAGAATACAAGATCAATGGTGTCCGGTGGTACAAAAAAGTTTAAGAGCTTCACCTTGTGCAGCTCTTTTTTATTTGCTAGTCTTGCCACGGATATACGAAAGGAGCCCACCATGACTTTTTCATTCGAAGATTCCGAGATTGGCGGAAAGCTAACCTGGGAACCGCCACTGAGTATCCAGATTATGCTGGCAGCTGAAAAACAGATGACGGCTGAAGCAGGAAAAGCTGCAGCTATCGAACGAGTGCATGATCTCATGGAAAGATCGATGCAGGAATTGCTAAAACCTCTGGCATATTCGTTTGCTATGCTCATGGGTTCGCAAGAGAAAAGGGGAGATGCAATTCGTATCATGACAAAGCATATGATGGAGATGTTCAAAGAGCTACAACAAAATATGCCACCTGCTGAACAGGAGTAATCCTCATAGACCCAAATCTATGAGTTTTTTTATTCACAGCTCAACCGGAACTAAACCTGCTATAATAATAAGATGTCATGGCTCTTCAATAAGCCCGATGAGGAAATAGTGGCAGTATTTGATATTGGCAATGGATCAATTGGCTGTGCCATTGTCAGATTATCACCTCATGGTAAGCCTACTGTTTTATATAATCATCGCCAGCCGATGGCGTTTCTTCAACATGTTACATCGGAACGACTTTTGGATACTATGGTAAAACTTTTAAAATCAGTTTCGCAACACGTCGGAAAAGAAGTCTGGCCGCAGTATCGCCGACAAGTCCGCCGAGCATTTTGCTTTTTCTCTTCACCGTGGTACATGTCTCAGACACGAGTTCTCACTATTGAAAAAGAGAAACCGTTTACTGTTACGTCTGATTTGATCGAAGACATTTTTAAAAAAGATGCAGAGACATTTGCTCAAGAACAAAAGACCGGCACCTATGAAAAAATGTTTGGTCAAAATCTCCATCTGCTCGAAAAAAATGTTATCCATATTAAACTCAATGGATACGAATTACCCAATCCTGTAAACAAGAAAGCTCGAATCCTTGAGCTGACTTTTTTTGCCAGTTTCATTGCAGAAACGATTCAGCAGAAAATCGAAGATATTCTTCAAGCAGCTTTTCATTTTAAGAGCATATCAATGAATTCATTTGCTTTAGCTTCCTGGGTGGCAGTCAGGGATATGTTTCCAACCGAAAATAGCTTTTTAATCCTTGATATCACGGGCGAAGTTACGGATATAATGCTGACTGAGACTGGAGTGTTGGCAGAAATCATTTCTTTTCCTGCCGGGCGAAGTTTGATCTTGCGAAAAATAGTTGATGAACTGGCAGTACCACCTGAAGTAGCATTGTCCTTTTTAAAACTTCATAATAAAGGTCTTGTTGAAAAAAAGTTTCAAAACAAAATGGAGGATATTATTAAGGCTGCACAGAAAACATGGTCTGAAGCTTTAACTGAAACTCTGAGCTTATTTACAAAACAGAAAATGATGCCTCAAAAAATGTTTGTCACCGTTGACGATGATGTTGCTCCAATTTTTCTAGAAGTTCTGCGTCAAAATACTTTTACGGTTGTTCATCTCGGTGAAGAAATGATCCAAGATCCATTTGTTATCCTCGAGAGCACTTTTATTAATAAAGCAGTAGTGTAATATATATGTATGTCTAAGCCGCTTTTTCAAGATATTATTCCTCCCGATCGCCGCTCAATCAAACATGTTCCTTTGCCTGAGCGTCAACGTCCGGAACCAATTCGTCAAACACCATCTCGAGAACCTGTGTATCAAGAACCGATACCTGTGCGACGAGCGCCAATGAGAACTGAATATGCTCCAGATCCACATCCACCTCGTCGGGCAAAGAAGGGATCATTTTTTCGGATTGTTATAACCTTACTTATTCTCGCTTTGATTGTGGGTGCAGCAATGTGGGCAATGTCTCGGGCATCTGGTGCATCTGTATCAATTACTCCTCGTTCTCAAGATGTGACAGTAAATACTCAGTTTACTGCTGTAAAAGAGGCAAGCTCGGGGCTCCAGTTTCAGACAATGACTATAGCCAAAGACGGTAAGTTATCAGTCACAGCCACTGGTGAAGAATTTGCAAACACTAAAGCTTCGGGAGTAATTGTCATTTATAACAACACCGATAGCTCACAGACACTGATTGCGACTACACGTTTTGAAACAGACAAAGGTCTAATATTTAGAATTTCACAAGGCGTTACTATCCCAGCTCGGCATATAGAAGATGGTAAAACGGTTCCCGGCAGTATCGAAGCCGCTGTTACCGCTGATGTTCAAGGACCGGAGTATAATGTCGGGCTAGTTGATTTCACCATTCCGGGTCTCAAAGGAGACTCACGTTATTCAGAGATGTATGCTCGTTCAAAAACACCAATTCAGGGAGGATATAACGGTGTACGCAAAAAAGTTGATGAGTCAGAACTGGCAAAAGCTCGGGAAAAAGTTCGTTCAGAGTTAAAAGGGAATCTCTTGCGTGAGGTCGACAAGGATATACCATCAGATTTTATACTGCCAACCAATGCTTACTATATACAGTATGAATCATTAGCTGATACTCAAAATAGCACAGGCATTCAGATTAATGAGCGAGCAACATTCCACGGCATTATTTTTAAGCGTCAGGTTCTTGCCACTGAGGTAGCAAAACGTGTGGCCCCAAGCATGGTTATGCCAGCGGATTTTGCCCAAAGCAGTAACTTGGCTTTTGCCGCGTCGACTACAAGTAAGGAACCATGGAATAGCCAAGCCTTGCAGTTTACTCTAAAAGGTACGACCACTCTTATTTCGGCTACAGATATAGATAAATTGAAGCAAGAGCTTGCTGGTAAGCCTCGAAAAAGTCTTAATGCAATATTGGCTGCATACCCCTCTGTTGCTCGGGCAAATGTCACTATGAGGCCATTTTGGATGAGTTCGTTTCCTGATACTAAGGAGGATATAATAGTGACTATTGACTCTTGATGAGGATTTTGTTACTATAACCAAACGTTTTCGTAAAGCGTTTTTTGCGTAATGGATAAAAACTCAGCACAACCAGACACCGCTACAGGCACTGTTACAGAAGCCTTGCCTAATACGATGTTTCGGGTTAAGCTTGAAAATTCCGAGGAGCCGATGCTCGCATACCTTGCTGGTAAGATGCGAATGAACAGAATTCGTGTCCTTATTGGTGATCGGGTAGTTATGGAACTTGATCCCTACGGCGGCAAGGGACGAATCATAAAACGCTTATAATAAAATGAAAGTTAAGGCATCCGTAAAAAAGATTTGTGCGAAGTGTAAGGTAGTCCGCCGAAAGGGCTATGTGTATGTAGTATGCAGTGCCAATCCACGACATAAGCAGCGACAAGGTTAAATTTTAAATATGAGAATTCTTGGAATTACATTACCAGATGAGAAGCGTATGGAAATTGCCCTAACGGCAATCTATGGCATTGGCCGACCTCGCGCTAAAATGATTTTGATGAAAGCAGGAGTAGATGGCGGTAAAAAAGCTAAGGAGTTGAGTCCCGATGAGGAGAATAAAATCAGAACAGTTATCGAGCAGGGAGGTTTTAAAATTGAAGGTGATCTTAAGCGCGAAGTTGGAGGTAATATCAAACGACTGAAAGACATTAAAGCATATCGAGGCGTTCGACATCTGCGACGATTGCCAACGAAAGGTCAACGAACCAAGACCAATGCCAGAACTCTGAAGGGTGTTAAGAAGACTATGGGCAGCGGACGACGTAAGACTGAAAAAACATAAAAATTATTAAATCGTAACGACAATGGGTAAGAAACGAATTGTAAAAACATCAGAGACCGAAGCATCAGAAGGCGCACCAAAGGCTGCTGTTGCTGCTGCCCGCCCGAACGACACAGTCGGGCAGGCACCGACAGGCGCTAAAAAGCGTTTTGAATTGGCCGGTCTCTATATTCAGTCAACCTACAACAATACCAAAGCGGTGTTAACCGATCCTCATGGCAATGCCTTGGCTTGGAGTTCAAGCGGCAGTCTGGGATTTAAGGGAGCAAAGAAAGGTACGCCATTTGCCGCTGCTAAGGTTGGAGAATTACTTGGAACCAAGGCTCAGACCATGGGTGTTAAGGAAGTAGCTGTAGTAGTGAATGGTGTCGGTTCAGGAAGAGAGTCGCTTATTCGAGGTTTCATTTCGAAGTCTATCGGTATTTCATCAATTAAAGATGTCACATCAGTGCCGCACAATGGACCAAAACCTAAAAAGCCTCGCCGCGTATAATATATGAAAATAGGACCTAAATACAAAATTGCACGACGATTGGGAGCAGGAGTGTTTGAAAAAACTCAAACTCAGAAATTTGCTTTGCGCCAAACCCAGACTAAGGGAAAAGGTAAGGGAGGCAAGGGAGGTGGACGAGGTGGTCCAAAGACTGACTTTGGTGTTCAGCTTCTTGAAAAGCAGAAGGCACGCTACACATACTTGCTGTCTGAACGACAATTTTCTAATTATGTCTTGAAAGCTCTAGCTAAGAAGGGAACCAATAAAGATTTATTATATGGTGCTCTTGAATCCCGCATTGATAATATTGTCCTTAAGGCTGGTTTCGCGCCAACTCGTTCAGCCGCTCGCCAGCTTGTCTCTCATGGCCACATTGTTGTTAATGGCAAACGAGTTAATGTTCCTTCATATGCTGTAAAAGTTGGTGATAAGCTCAGTATTCGTGAAGCGAGTCAGAAAAAGCCTGTTTTTGCAGATTTGGAAGAGCGATTAAAGAAATATCAAGCGCCATCATGGCTTAAAATTGAGCCTGAAAAGAAGACGATTGAGGTTCAGGGAGCACCGAAACTCAATCAGGAGGAGCTCTTGTTTGATATTGGTCAGGTGCTCGAGTTTTATAGTAGATAGTCGGCGGGCTTTACAAAACCTAAAAAATAGTTTATATTTTTATAAAATTTAAGTATTAGCACTATGTCCGATTTTAACATTGTTTTACCCTCAAAGCCTAAGATTATCCTGGAAGAAGGCTCACAGGGCGTATATGAGATTGACGGTTTGTATCCAGGATATGGCCATACCCTTGGTAATTCCTTACGCCGAATCATTTTGTCGTCCCTTCCGGGCACGGCTATTACTTCGGTTAAGATTCAGGGAGTTAGCCATGAGTTTTCGACCATTGAGGGTGTGAAGGAAGATGTCATTACCATGCTTCTCGGTCTTAAGAAGGTTCGAATTCAGATGCATTCTGATGAACCTCAAGTACTTCGCCTTAAGGTTAAGGGAATTAAGGAAGTGACAGCCGGCGATATTGAGGCTGGTGGTCAGGTAGAAATTCTAAATCCTGATCTTATTATTGCTCACATTACCGATAAGAATACCGAACTCGATATTGAACTTACCGTAGAAAAAGGCCTTGGGTATGTTTCTAAGGAAGTTCTTCAGAAAAATAAAGTTGATATCGGCACAATTACTCTTGATGCAAGTTTTACTCCAATTCGTCGTGTTCACTATGAAGTTGAAAATATGCGCGTAGGTGACCGAACAGACTTCAACCGCCTAAAAGTTTCTATCGAAACTGATGGTACCCTTACTCCAAAAGAAGCACTTGAGAAATCAATTGAAATTATGATTGCTCAGCTCAAATCTATTGTTGGTTTTAAGAAGGAAGAAGAGCTCATGACAAAAGAACCTGAGGATATCTCTTCTGGAGATTCTGAAGTTCGTCAGGAAAAAGAAGTTGATACCGAGGCTTTGAAAACTCGAATTGAATCATTAAATCTTTCTCAGAGAACCATGAATGCTCTGAACAATGCAAACATTCGTACTGTTGGAGGTCTCAGTCGAAAACGTGAACAAGACATTCTTGAAATCGAAGGACTCGGCGCAAAGGGTCTTCAGGAAATCAAAAAGTCATTAAGTAATTTTGGTATCGTATTGAAAAGCTAGACTATGAGACATCACAATGTAAACAGAAAATTTGGTTTGAAAACTGGTCCACGGAAAGCCCTGATGCGTTCTCTTGCATTGTCATTGGTTACTCGAGAAAAAATTCAAACAACTGAAGCTAAAGCAAAAGAACTCCGACCTTTTGTTGAAAAACTCATTACACGCTCAATGGCAGATACTGTTGCCAACCGCCGATTTCTCATTACCCAGCTTGGTCCTCAGGGAGCAAAGAAACTCATTGCAACTATCGGACCAAAGTTTAAGGATCGAAAAGGCGGATACACTCGCGTTATCAAATTGCCTGCACGAATGAGTGATGGCAGCAAAATGGCTCAGATAGAATTTGTATAAATATATGAAGTATATCTTAGATGCACAAGGAAAGAAGATTGGCCGAGTTGCCTCAGAAGCAGCTAAATTATTGATGGGCAAAAACAGCCCAGAGTTTGTTCGTAATGCTGCTCCGGAAGTCGAAGTTGAAATTATTAATGCTTCAAAAGCTGATGTACCGGTAAAGAAAATGGATGAAAAGCTCCACGCGCGCTTTTCCGGTTTCCCAAGTGGTATTACTGTTGAAACCGTTGGTCAGGTCATTGGTAAGAAAGGCCACAAAGAACTTTTCCGCCGAGCCGTACATGGCATGTTGCCTCGCAACAAACTTCGCGCTAAAATGATCAGACATTTAAAAATTACCGAATAAATAATAAAGAAAGTATGTCTGAAGATAAGAAATACATAGAAACAGTAGGAAGACGAAAAACCTCAATTGCCCGTGTGAGGATTACTGAGGCTGGTAAAAGTTCAATTCTCATTAACGACCGTGAATTGGCACACTATTTTCCAACTGCAGATTTACAGCGAATTGCTACCGAAGCTATTACAAAAGTAAAGGCTCCAAGCAAATTTAAAATTACCGTTCATCTTAAGGGAGGCGGAATTAGCTCGCAAGCAGAAGCATTTCGACACGGTCTGGCTCGAGCTTTGACTGAATACGATGTTGAATTCAAGGGTAAACTCAAGAAAGCCGGATTCCTTAAACGTGATCCACGTGCTAAAGAGCGTCGCAAGTTCGGTCTCAAAAAAGCCCGCAAAGCTCCACAGTGGAGTAAGCGATAATACTCAAGAAAACCTCTCAGCCGAGAGGTTTTCTTTTGACAATTTACAAAAAAGTTGTAATCTTCAGGCGGGAGGTACCTATGATGATCATTAAAAAAAACCCTGGGCTTAGCTGGTATGTGCTCAGTGTGCTCTGCGTTATGGTAATTCATATTACCTTGCAGATCTTTCGTTTCCATCCTTTCAATGTAGTGTGCATGACCATTCTTGGACTTCTGGCGATACTGTCATTCATAAAAGCAGCAATGCATGGTTATCGACGGGAGACAGTTGCGATGTGGAAAAAACAAGGTCGTTGTCTTAACTGCGGCTATGATCTTCGTGAAACACCAGACTGCTGTCCAGAATGCGGTACAGTACCCGAACGCCCTAAGGAAACTTGAGGCGTTTTTTCTTTTGACAAGTTGTGTTATTTATTATAATTTTGTTGTGGACAAAGAGGACATTTACCACAGGGAGGTTCGATGCTGCCAATGGAATTGATCAGAAAAGTGGCTGGTGAAGTCAAGGCTACGTTCAGGAGACAGCAGAAGCCTGAGTTTCGGTCAAAGCAGGTCGAATTGATGAGGATGTGGGTTCTGGTCGATGATGAAGATCCGGA
>JAIFWI010000017.1 GCA_019661945.1 Candidatus Parcubacteria bacterium
ACATATATGACGAGCTCATGCGTTTTTTCTTACACAATTATATCATTCTCTCTCATGTGATTTCCAGCGGGCAAAGATTCCGGCAGGCAGCAATCGTTTACTTTTTTGCTCTTCAATAGTTAATTCTCCACATTCAGTCAGGCCGTTGTAAGAAGATAGCAGTGTATCAAGACTATTCTTATAAGCAAGGGCCGAATAACCTGAAGCATAGCCATTCAAGAGGAAAAAGACAGGCTTTGGATTTAGAATCTGTTTACAGGCTTCAAGGAGCTCAAGGAAATGCTCTTCAATTTTCCAAACCTGGCCGTCGGGACCGCGGCCAAAAGCCGGCGGATCCATAATAATACCGTCATACATATTGCCGCGTTTGATTTCACGCTTCACAAAAACCAAGGCATCGTCCAAAATCCAGCGAATTGGCATATCTGCGAGTCCTGAAAGCTCAGCATTCTCTTTAGCTTGAGTGATGGCAGTTTTTGAGCCATCAACATGAACCACTTCCGCTCCGGCCTGAGCCGCGGCCAATGTTGCTCCGCCGGTGTAGCCAAATAAATTTAGGACTTTAATTTTTCCTTGGCTCGCCGTAGCCTTAGCGCAGGCGGCTCGAATCCAATCCCAATTCCCTTTTTGTTCTGGAAAAATACCGACATGTTTAAAAGTGCTTGGCTTAATCCAAAATTTTAAATCAGCAAAATTAATGTCCCATTGCTCTGGGATTTTTTTATTAAATTTCCAATTAGCTTCTGATTTCTCTTTATCATGCGAAAAAACTGCCTGGGCTTTGTTCCACTCTTCCTTCGGTAAATTTTTCTGCCACAAAGCTTGCGGATCCGGTCTTGAAATCATAACTTCACCAAATCGTTCCAATTTCTCTCCTTCCCCACTGTCGATAAGCTCGTAGTCTTTTTCGGCCTTTGTTGTTAGTATCGAAAATTGCATTGGCTCATCATACACTAAAATCCCCTCATCTTGTAGTGAGGGGATTTTAGTTTTTATTGAGCTGGGTTTGCTGCGCCGCCGGTTCCTCCGGAAGCTCCGGTTCCGCCTGTACCTCCTGTGTCAGTGCCGCCGCCAGCATTTGGCAATTCAACATTAATGTTTGTGCCAGAATCTGCCGGTACACCATTGTTTCGAAGGTATGGAAGACCAAAGAGGAGGAAGAGCACAGCTAAGAGAATTACAGCAAGGATACCGATCACGACGCCGGTACCTGAGCTTTCTGCATCGCGAACTTCTCCTGGGGAATTTATAATTGTAGCCATAAAATTCAGTAATTAATTCTACCAATGCGACCATAGCATAAGACGGACAAGGCTAGAGTTTATTACTCTGCCGGATATTCTTGAAGCACAACGGTTACAGTTTTTTCTTGTTTATTATGAAGTACTTTTAAGTTGACAGAATCACCTACTTTTTTCGAACGTATCATCGTGGCCAAGGTATGCTCCGGTGTAATCTTCACCCCATCAAACTCTAAAATAATATCATTCTCGACAATTCCAGATTTTTTAGCCGGAGAGTTAGCCACAACTGATGGTTCTGCGCCACCGCTTGAAACAAGAATGCCATAATCAACGGGCAAGTTTTGGCTTTTCTGCAATACTGGAGTAATAGCTACATAACGAATACCGAGAAATGGCCGAGAAATCTTACCTGTCGTTTTCACTGATTCAACTGAGCCCTTGACCACATCTGCAGGCAAAGCAAAACCAATATTTTGAGAACCCTGAGCCACAGCAACATTTACGCCGATGACATTTCCTGAAAGATCGAGGAGTGGTCCGCCGGAATTGCCCGGGTTTATGGCAGCATCCGTTTGAATGACTTCATCGAGCTGTTCGGTCTCGCCGCTAGCGCTGCTTCCAGCCACAATTGATCGCGAAAGTCCTGAAACGACACCAACCGAAACCGTATTTCGAAATTCTCCAAGGGCATTACCAATTGCAATAACCGTCTGACCAAGTTCGAGATTTTTAGAATTTCCAAAAGCAAGTGATGGAAAACCCGAGCCACTGATTTTTATAACAGCAATGTCGAGAGTTGGGTCAATAGCTACAACGCTAGCCTTATGCTGTTTGCCGTCATTAGTGAAAACAGTATATTCGGCATCCTTGTCGCCAACGACATGTTTGTTAGTGACAATCAAACCATCAGCGGAAACAAAAAACCCTGAGCCCCCGCCAACTTCCCGCTCCTCAGTTCCCCGCTGGCGATATTGCGGCGTTGGGATATCAAAAAAATTATCAAAGAGATCAAACGGTGTATTGTAGTATCGCTCTATAATCGGTACATCTTTAGTAACAACAATTGAAACTACAGCAGGATTTGTTTTTTTCACCGCTGAAACAACGGCTGAGTCACTGGCTGGTGTTTGAATAGTGCCAGCAGTATTTTGTGCGCCTTGTAATAAATATGATCCGATCCTTTCTCGATTAGCCCGAACAACAACCACACCCAAAAGCATCACCACAATTGCAGTAATCACACTCACAAATACAGTTAAGCGAATGACATTACGATCTACCATAGTTGAAACTATTCGTGTAAATTAAAAATAATGTTGAGGCCGGCATACGCGATACGTTCATCGGCTCTCAAGAAACATATTTTAGTAAATTCTTCTCCAGGAGTAAATGCTCCAGTAATAAGACGACGGGCATTGAAACTTTCTGTCGAACTTGTCTCGTTTTGAATTGAAATACCATAGGTGGCAAGTATTTCCTTTGCTTGTTTATACGACGCACCAGCTTTAAATGTTACAAGGACTGTACCCTTTTCATACTCAGTCTTTTTTGAAAGTGTTTCTTGTTTCAAAGCCATAGAGCAAGCTGAAATTGAGTCCTCTTTTGCTTGAAGTGTGGGCTCAGATGATTGGCTTACCGCCTTAGTTCCTGCTTCAGATTGGGTCTGAGTCTTCTCTGTTGAAGACATATCGGCAGAATTACGAGGTATTCTGAAAATATAACGGCCACCAACCACGAGCACTATAAATAAAAGGCCGAGGTATACAGTCTTATTAAACCGATTTTTGTTCATAACCCTATTATATCCTACCTAAGTTCGGATGTGCACTGGGGGCAGCGAGTGGCTTTAAGGGCAATTGTAGAGAAACAATATGGACACTGTTTTGTTTCTGGAGATTTTTCCTCACCTCGAGCTTGCTTTCGACGGATTTTATTGATCCAGTGAATGAGTAAATAAATAACAAAAGCCGTAATAAGAAAAGTAATAACATTATTGATAAAGAGGCCATAATTGATGGTCGGAACACCCGCCGCTTGGGCTTCAGTCAACGTTTGATAACCATTACCGCTTAAGTCAATAAAAAGATTAGAAAAATCTACTCGCTTTAAAACAAGCCCGAGCGGCGGCATAATAATGTCTTTAACTAAGGAATTGACGATGGTTGTGAAAGCCGAGCCAATTATAAGACCAACAGCGAGGTCAACAACATTACCTCGTACAGCAAATTCTTTAAATTCTCTTAAAAAGTTTTTCATACTTGACTTTATCCTAACATATTATATAAATATGGCCAGACCGCTACCTTGAACCAAGGAGACCAGTCATGAAAGTCGATTCACATATCGTTACCGGAGGCCTTGTTGGCGCTCTGGTCACTGCTCGCTACCCTGGCCTCAATATCGTCCAGGCGTTCGGATACGAGTCCTGGCAATTCCTGGATACCCTCATCACTGGGGTCATCCTGACTGTTGTAAGCATCTTTGCGGCGACGGTCGCCGATGCTCCTCTCGTTGCCCAAGTGAAGGTCGATGATCGGAAGAAACGGCCGAGATTCTCGGCAGAACTTGACCCCAACTTCGAAGACAGTGTTTGGTATTCGTTAAAGAGCATGAGTCATTCATTCCTATGGTGGCTAATCGCTCTGATCACCAGCTGGCAGGTCCATCACCCAGTGTGGAGCCCAATACTGACTGCAGTTTTTGTCGGTTTGGCCTCGCACTGGTTTATTGATTTGTTCACTCACTGCCACCCGCAGTTCAAGCGAACCGACCAAGATATGATCTGGCCCTTCGGCGACCTTTTCCAGCTTTTTGGTAAGGATATCCCGAAGCTCAGCCACATCGTAAAGAAAGTGACCGGCATTGGCATCGAATATCGACAAAACATCACGCCAGGACTTGACCCGTATGCCAATACCGAACCAATGGTTTGGGAAACCGCATTTCAGGTCACCGGCTCGATACTTTGGGGATGCCTGGTACTCCTCATTCTCGCCTAAGTTAGACCTCTGCCCTCGTAGGGGTTTTTTCTTACTTGGAAGTTGGCTGAACTTGGTTAGGATTAAAGACCCAGAATTTTTTAAAGAGAAAGTTCCAGAAAACGGTAACTATTGTGGCAAAGACTTTAGCAATAAGATCGTGAATACTGAAAACTCGAATCAGCACTGCTAAGAGAATAATGTTCAGAACCAAGCCGCTTAATGTAGTGCTATAAAAGCGAGCCGCTTCACCAATTGTCGCCTTATCTTTTCGTTCAAATGTCCACCAGCGATTAGCAAAGAAACTAAATGTTGTAGCGATTATAAATGAAATAGCATTGGCAACATATTTCATTGATGTGGCAACATCAAAAAAGGCAGTGTGTCGAGTTAAGGTGTAATAAATAGCAAAATCAACAAAGGTGTTAAATACACCAATTATGGCAAATTTTATAAACTGATGAAGTGACTCTTTAGTCCGCTCTGACGTAGTGACAAAAGAAATAAGGCGCAGGGTTGCTGCATCAATGTGGCGTATCAGTGACATATATATATCAGGTTAAGCAGTTTTATATACCATAATTCTAACACGATCTTTAATAAGCAGAATCCAGGCGACACTCATGTTCCAGACGAAACTCGTGCCTGTGGCCAAGATGAGTGCTACAACATCATTAAATCCAAGAATCAAAAATCCTGATAATGCTGCGGTGTTAATAAAGAATGCAGCTGCCAGAATACTGTAGAGTTTAATATGATCGGTAGTTGTTATTGGTGAACCCTTAGGAAATACCCAGTAGGCATTGCCGAGAAAAATTGGAATACTACCAATAAGAAAGGCTACTCCTTTAGCAAGCACAAGATGATCGGCAAATACGCCGAATGATCTGGTTAGTGCTAGATACCATAGCCAATCAACAAAAGTATTTACTGCCCCGAGCATTACAAATTTACTGAGCATGATATGACGAATATCACCAAGCTCTTCGTGATAGATATTGATCATCTCTTTAAATGCTCGAACAATAACTGATGGCTTTGCTCCCGTTGGAGAACCCTTGAGTCGTGGAAGATGCGTCACCGGAATTTCTTTAAAGACGACACCCTGGCGCTGCAACCGAACCAGAAGTTCAGCACTCAACATTGCTCCTCGAGTTTTAACAGGCACATCTTTAACAATGTCGCGCTTGAAAAGTTTAAAGGCACTATCAATATCTCGGACCCGTAGTCCAAAAAGAATTCGATTCAAGATATTCCAGCCCTTAGCATTAACCAATCTCATGAAAGGATCCTGACGTTTATAGCGATAACCGATAACAACGTCATACTGTGGTACGTGCTCAACAAGATTTTCAAGTTCTGAAAGGTCAAACTGCAAATCAGCATCGGTAAAAAAGACGTAGTCTTTTGTTGCGGCCTGAACTCCGCTCCAAACTGCTGCGCCGTAACCTTGATTTGGATTATGATGAACAACTTTAATGTGGTGATCAGAAGCAGCAAGCTCATCCGCGATTTTACCTGTTCTGTCTTTTGAACCATCATTAACAACTATGATTTCATAATCATTGCTGATTTTTTCGGCAATTGCCTGCGCCTGTGTTACAGTCGCGCGGATATTTTCCTCTTCATTGAATGCAGGGAAAAAGATTGAAAGTGAAATGTTTCTTTGTGACATGTGATTCGTAGTTACTATGTCCGACACGAATTGTGACGATCGACCTCAACATATCTTACCAACTCTGCAATTGCAACCATAATACCATAAAACCTGTAAGAATAGCCATTTTAGAGCGTCTACCCTAGTAACGTCGAGATCGCATTATAGTTAAGTTTAACCCCTATGAAACACAGGTATAATTTTTTTATTGTCATTACATTTTTCATTGTCATCAGTCTCTTGATGCCTGTGTTTGTTGTTCGTGCCCAGCAAGAGGATGAGAATAAAGGCAAAAATTCTGAACGACAGGAAGAAGTTGCGGAAAAAAAAGAAAATAAGGAAAATGAGAAGAAATCAGAAGAAGGAAATAAAGAAACCAACAGGAACGAAGAAGAAATTCTCAAAGACATCGTTCAAGAAATTCAACGTAGAACGGCACTAGATCAAGCTATTAGTGCGCAAGTTCAAAGCACCTCGACTCCTGCTCAACACGGAGATCCATATAATCAAGGGATCGAAAATGTTTTGAATGAAAATTTGCCGCCTGAAACTCCAATTAAGAAAGAAGTGCCCGAGCCAACTCCTAAACCTACTCCTAAAAAAGAAACCCCTTCTCGATCAAGCACTACAAAAGCTACAACAACCCCTATTGGTGGCACGACTGATCCGAAGAAACCTGATTCTCTGACTCCTGCTGATTCGGGCGAGCATACAGTTAATGGTGCCTCAAATAGTTTCTCACCAAATAATTATTACATACCTCTTGATAATTTAAGTCCGGAAGTTACCTATGGCCTCAGTTTCATCGCGCTCCTTTCTGGTATTGCCGGAGCAGTACTTATTATCCGAGATCCTCGAACACGCACTGCACCCGAAGAAGGATGGGCACCAGCACCTGCGAGATTTACTCAAAAACCCTTACTAGAACCCTAATCTACGAATATGTCACAGAAAACCTGGGGAATTACACTGCTTGTCCTTGCCTTTATCGTTCTTGGATTCGTGGCATATAAAAACAGCTCCAAACGCCAAGTACCAATAATTTTTTCACCTCGTGGAGAATTGCTGGCATTGTGGGAAGAATATAAAAAAGAATATCTTGAGCCGGGTACGTTCCGCGTTCTTGATAAGCAAAAAGATTTCGTGACGACATCTGAAGGTCAGTCATATGCTATGCTGCGCGCGGTCTGGCTTGGTGATAAAGAGACATTCGACAATGTCTGGCAATGGACGAAAGATAATATGCGGCGCAGTGACAACCAGCTTTTCTCCTGGCTCTTCGGCCGATTACCTGATGGCACCTATGGCATCTTGAAAGACCAGGGCGGCTTGAACACTGCTACTGATGCTGATGTTGATATTGCTTTGGCTCTGGTCTTTGCCTCATCACGCTGGAATGAAGATGAATATCTTGGCGATGCTTATGTTATTATCGATAAAATTTGGGATGAGGAAGTGGTGACCATTGGCGGCAAACCATACCTTGCGGCAAATAATTTAGAAAAAGGTGCGCCGACAAATATTGTCATCAATCCTTCTTACTTTGCGCCGTATGCCTATCGCTTGTTTTCTCATCTAGATCCAGATCATCCTTGGATGCAATTAGTTGATACGTCATACGACGTTATAGATAGAAGCCTTGATAGCAATCTCAATACGTCCTCATCAGCTGGCATACCGCCTGATTGGATATTTATGAATAAGCGGACCGGAGCAATTTCTGCGCCTCAGAACAAAGACCTGACAACTAATATGAGCTTTGATGCATTGCGGATGCCCTGGAGAATTGCTCTTGATTGGCAATGGTACAAGGAACCACGAGCGGAAAAAGTCCTGACCAAAATGAAATTCTTATCTGATGAGTGGAACAATAATTCCCTGCTCTTTACTAATTACACTCACGATGGCGAACCGGCTCTTCGAAATCAATCTGCAGCTTTCTACGGAGGCACAATCGGCTATTTTATGGTCGCTGATCCAGACGCCGGCAAAATGATTTATGACAATAAGCTCCAGATCCTTTTTAATCCGGATACAAATAACTGGAAAGTAAAGCTCGGCTATTACGACGATAATTGGGCATGGTTCGGAATTGCGCTCTATAATGACCTCTTGCCAAACCTTGCTGAACAAATTACTAAACCTCGACCACAATAAAACTCTATGACACCTCATCACTACGTAAAAACAAAATTGCCAGCAAAAAAAGCCTTTCTCTTAAATGAAGTGCCAAAGTTTTTGCTATTCATGACCATGCTTGTGGCTGTCATATATACAGTAACTCTGGTCTTTTGGTTCCAAGTCTCAAATATGTATCTCTTTATACTGCTCGTTATTGGCCAAGTATTCTCTCTATGGATGGCCCTGACTTTCCTTTACACCATTTGGGATATGAATTACAAGCCCTGGGGTGATGATACCTTCAGTGAGCCTGTTGATGTTTTTATTACAGTGGCTGGCGAGCCGGTTGAAATCGTTGAAGAAACAGTTATCGCTGCATTGGCCATGGATTACCCTAATTTCAACATCTATCTTCTCAATGACGGATATGTACGCCAGAAAGATAACTGGCAGGACATTGAACGACTGGCAATACAATATGGCATAGGTTGTATTACCCGAAAGATTCCTGGCGGAGCTAAAGCTGGCAATATTAATAATGGTCTGAGTTTAACCACAAGTCCCTTTGTAGCAATATTTGATGCCGATCATGTTCCCCATCCAGATTTCTTGAGAAAAACGATGCGTCATTTTGCTGATCCTAAAATGGGTTTTGTTCAGTCACCGCAGTATTACAAAAATTATAAAACCAATTACATTACCCGCGGCGCTTGGGATCAACAATCGCTATTCTTCGGCGCAATTAAAAAAGGCAAAAATAGATTGAATTCCGTCACGATGTGCGGCACAAACATGACCATACGCCGCAAACCGCTTGAAGATGTCGGCGGTATGTGCGCCACAAATATCGCCGAGGATTTTGTGACTGGACTTTTCATTCATCAACGTGGCTGGAAATCTGCATATGTGCCTGAAGTCCTGGCTGAAGGTTTAGCTCCGGAAGATTTCTTATCTTATTACAAACAGCAATTACGCTGGGCTCGGGGCAGTCTCGAAGTGCTCTTCAAATATAATCCCCTCTTTATGCGCGGCCTGTCATGGGCGCAGCGTATTCAATACTTGGCCTCAGCCAGCTACTATTTGTCAGGAACAGTTATTTTTCTGAACTCTATTATTCCGCTGTTTTTTTTCTTCACCGGCGCTGTGCCATTCGTTATCTCCACTATGGCCTTAGCTATTGTCTTCTTGCCGTACATTTTTCTCATCCTCTATAACCTTCAACTCTCAACGAACTTTACCTACACCTTTCGTGCTTTGGCATTCTCGATGGGATCATGGTTTATTCACTTAACAGCGCTTAAAGAACTTGTTCTTAACAGAAAAACAGGGTTTGCTATTACTTCAAAGAAAGCGGTGCAGGGAAATTTCGTCTATCTGGTTATACCGCACCTCATCTATATTGCGCTGACCTGTATTGGTATTGGATTTGCTTTAGTCCGCGAAGGCATGACCGCATCTTTTGCCACAAATGCATCGTGGGTCCTTCTTAATGCCGCAATCTTTTATCCATTTATAAAAGCTGCTCTACCCCAACCAGAAGCCCAGGCAGAACCAGCTGAAATTATGACACCGTATGGAATCCCGGAACACACACTTCAATAATAAACAGAACTTTTGGATTTTAGTCGGGCTTATTCTCTTTGTCATTATTCTATCCTTAGCTGTTTTCTCGCGCCAAAGTTTACGTTTGGATGAAGCTCAGAGCTTATGGCAGACAAGTCACACCCCAACAAAGATATTAAATATCTTAGCTCAAGATGTGCATGTGCCGCTCTATCATATGGTGTTGCATTTTTGGCAACTATTTCTTGGTAGTACCGTAGTCACCGGCAGAATGCTGTCACTGATTTTCTTCGCTCTTTCGATACCAGCCATGTATTATCTCGGCAAGCGGGCTTTTAATTCTTCAATTTCAATTTTTGCCACGGCGCTTCTAGCCATCTCGCCTTTCATGAATTGGTACGGCAATGAAATGCGAATGTATAGTCTCTTTACTTTGCTTACTATTTTAAGTCAGTACTTTTTCATCGGCATTTATAAAAAACAGGACAGCGATTCGTGGATTGGGTATTTTTTGGTAGCGTTCTTTGGAATCTTCACTCACTACTTCTTTTGGTTTGTACTTTTGGTCCAGGCAATCTTTTACTTTATGTATAAAGACCTTTTTCTCAAAGGCTCACTGAAGCGTTTCATTTCTATTGCCATTATCCTAGGCTTAGCGTTCACACCCTGGATCATATATGTTCAAATTCTAGGCACTGTCGGCAACCAAGCACCGATTCTGACCATCCCCAACACCGTCAATGTCTTCAACACCTTTTCTCAATTTATTTTTGGTTTCCAAAATGATCACCTCAACACCATCCTTGTTTCTCTCTGGCCGTTGACGGTGCTCTTGGGATTTTTGGCTCTTCGAGAAAATGAGCGTGTCTCGCCGGAAGTAATTTACATGGTGATGTCTGTTCTTATTCCGATCGCTGCCGCATTTGTGGTTAGCGTCACTCTTCGTCCGCTCTTTGTATCCCGTTATCTTATTCTGACTATTCCTTCAATGTATTTATTGATTAGTTGGATATTCTCGACCTATCCTCGACCACTGCGCAAGGCCTTGGGTGTAATCCTCATCTTTGCCATGCTTGCAGGTTTGGCAGTTGAAGTGATTAATCCATCTTCACCCGTAAAAGAAAATTACCGCCAAGCCGCTGACTATCTTGAGCAGCATGCAAGTGCTCAGGATGTCATTGTTCTCTCAGCGCCATTTACTATTTATCCTGTTGAGTACTATTACCGCGGACCAACGCCTGTTGCCACATTGCCAATCTGGAATCGCTATGAGACAGGAGCTATTCCACCCTTTGATGAAAATAAACTACAACAAGAAATTGATACAGTTAAAGGCAGCCACGACAAAGCCTATGTACTTTTAAGTTACGATCAAGGCTATGAAGAAAAAATCCGCCTCTATTTCGAAACAAATTTCCAGCGTCTTGAACTAAAAGAGTTCTCCCCCGGCCTCAAGCTCTACGTTTATCAACTGCGCTATGACAAACCAATCTTTGGTATGAGATAATTTATTTTTTCAGTAATTTTTGAGCCCGCTCTTTAATTATTTTCTCAATTCTTTTCTTGAAAAGACCGAGCGACCAGGGAATGTCGCCTTCAAGTTCAGCATCTTTTGATGTAACCTCAAGCGTACCTAAAATATCATAATTCATAATAGAAAAAGCGAACTCGCCTTTATTTTCCTTCCATTTTTCCCTGAGGCCGGTGATTTTACTGCCATACTCATCCTTCACTTCACTCAAAAGTTTCTTAATCCGCTTTAAAGCTTCAGCTTCGGTTAGCTTATGGTTTATCTTCATTTTAATTTTAGCCATTGCTTCTAAAGACGTTTGGAAATAAGATTCTTAAGGTAGGAGAGATTTTATGGCTTCAGCATTGAGGGTATATGCCCGAACAAACGAGTCATCAACATGAGCATACAAAATACCTGTGCCCGGTCCCGTCTCAATAAACTGGCTGGCAAAAGTGATTGTCTTTGCTTCAGTATCCTGAATGAAAGGTTCAGATGAAACCCAATCTATCTTTCCGTTTTCATAGTCGTAGATAAAAAGCCCAACGGAAAACATTCCATACTTTGTCTGTCCATCAATTTTTTGATTTGCTTCGCGGCCATTTATGAGGCCCAATCGCTTACCTGCTCCAAGATTAATAAAATTTTCAGAAAAGAGCGGCCCGGGTGATGCATGACCACCGATCCATGGAAAATTATGTTCTGCCGGATGAAACGCAGTATCACCATATGTCCAGGGTTTACCCATGTCTTCAGCAATAGCAACTTTAACAACAGAATATGTTATGTCAGGCTGGCGATCACGAGATTCAATTAAATTATAACGAATTCCTTTAGAATTAACTGGTGCAATCGAAATTTCTTTAGCGCTAAGTTTAATAGAATCCATAAGAACCGGCATGGTCATTTCTAGGGAATCTAAATCTTTGCCGACAGCATGACCTAAATGGATCCTTGTCTTATAGTCTTTACTTGGTGGTCGAATTGGAATGGTAAAATAGACATGCATTAAATCTGTTTTCTCATCAATCCAAATATCAGGATCTTCAAGGCCGATGAAATCCCAGCCTTCACCTGTGAGCTGGCCAATGATTTCTGCTTCATTTTTAATATTCAAACGCTCACCAATGTCAAAATGCTCCAGAGAACTTCCTGTGACTCGATGCAATTCGCTTCGATCCTTGTAACCCTTAATTTCAACATTGCCTTCTCTACTTGTAATACAGCGAATTATGCCGTCTTTATACGTAGTCCTTGGATCGAGAGCAATAGCCATGACATGTGAAAATTTGCCATTGGTATCTACTGCCTTACCTTCATGTTGAATATAGGCTGGAGTTTTCATGCTGCTGAATCAAGAGGTTCTTCAAGTTTTTCTTCAGGTTCATCGGTCAGATCAATAAGACCAGCCTCTTTTTCTAATTTTTCAATTCTTTGTTGTTCTGCCAGTTTTCTTGCCCCTTTTTCCATAGCTCGAATATCTTCATCAATGTTGATCTTGATTGGATTATCTGGTGTAGCCTTCGTTCCATCAATAGCAACTTCCCTCGGCTCCGGCAAAGGCTCAGGCATTAATTCAGCTTCTACTATTTCTCGTGGTATAAAATTTTCTCCTTCCATGGTAGGTTAATTCACTGGAACAACAGGAATATAATCCTTTTGGGGGTCTGGGGGCAACATCGTTATTAGCACCATCGGAACTATAATTAGAAGTAGATAAAGGAGAATCTTTAGACTCATAGGTTTATCACTAATAAAACGTAAGACAAACATAACAACAATCAATGTTATGAAAAATATAGCTGGGATGATAACTAAACCGGTACCTCCCTCCTTACAACCTGTTCCACATAACTGGTTTAAAAATGCTGTGATAAATAATGTAGCTAATGGCAATCCAACTAAAGCACTCAAAAAGAAATATTTTACAAATGGTTTTTGCATATTACTCATTATTTTAATACATAGAATACAAAAACACCACCTCTTGTGGTGTTTTTGCTTGAATCTATTTGATTCTCATGATTATCTCACAAAGAGATTGATTGCTTTTTCCGAGATAGTTGAACCTGAGAGATTCTTTGAGACGAAGTTGATGATGTAGGGACCGGCGCCTTTCCAATTCCAGCCGGTGAAGTCGACTGAAGTTTCTTTATGCGGATAATCGGCAGAGTTGTTTGACATTTCATTCAAGCGATCGTCGTCAACTTGCCAATACATTGAATATTGCGAGACATCGAGTCCTTCAAGCATTGCCTTCAGTGGCTGAACGCCATTTACAGACACACCATCTGTAGGCCACCAAATGTTCGTATTGAATGAGCCTGATGGTGGAGGGGTTGTTGGAGGTGTAGTAGTGCCAGGAGGCGTGGTTGTGCCCGGTGGAGGAGGCGGCGGTGTTGTACCTGAACCAACAGTAAAGGTGGTCAAAGCATCATGCCAGAAATAATTTGTTGACCAATTATTGCTAAAGATTCCAAGTTTGACGGTGTAATTTCCTGTGGCAGTTGGAGTCCAGGCGACATTGTACGTTGTTGGTGTTGTGGTCAAGGTTTGATTCTCGAAGAATTGCTGATACACTTTCGTGTTTGAGGAATTGTAAATTTCTACATCAACTAAAGCATTTGAGAGTGTACCCTTTGAAGTCACTGAAGCGCTCACGGTTGTAGAATTGTTTGTTACGGGTGAAGCCGGTGAGACTGAAGATGTTGCTCCGAAACTCGAATTTGATGGACCTCCTGGAGGAGTAGTCGTACCAGTTGGCGGCGTGGTTGTACCTGTTGGAGGTGGTGTCGGTGTACCAGCGCCGCTAAACCAGGTTTCCATTACACTCAGCGCGGGTTTGCGCTGCGGTGTGTAATCACTATTGCCTTCTCCTCCGTAGTTTGGATCACTCGACCAATCCCAGAGATGCGCGCCGGCAAGATATGGTTCATTGTTCCAGAATCGGAAGAGTGCTTCATAGAGTTTACGCTGCTCTTCTCCATCATATCCGCCACGCCCGGAATTCCATGGTTCATAGTGAGCACCCTGAGCACTTTTATAACCGATTTCTGTAAAGAGAACTGACTTACCGTACTGTTGGCTAATGGGCTTTATTTTTGTATCTCGAATATGAGCCCAAGATCCAACAAGTGCTTCAATAGAGGGATTGCCTTGATCAGTAGCTAGCGGGAAATAGCCGGAAATACCTATGTAATCAAGTTGTGGCCAAAAACCAATGTGTGGAAACTCTTCAGCGAAATCGCCTGCACCCCAGTTTGCGCTATAAGTTAAGAATCCTGAATAACGCTGGCGGACTTGGCTGATCATATTCTGCCAGCGCTGAGTATTATCCGGATTTGAAGTAAATGTTGCCATGCTGATAAGCTCAGCACCAATCGTAATTCCTTCCGCTCCAGTTTCATTAGCAACTGTAGCCAAACCATTTAATCTGCCGCTATATTGAGAGAACCAGCGGTCGCGGTCATCAGCCTTAATGAATGCTCGCCAGTTGCCCGTATTGGTTTCAAGATGGGGCTTAAGCATTACATCCATTCCTAATGAATGAATATAAACGATTGCAGACCGAAGTGTAGCATCGGATGGAGTAGTGCTGCAGTTTCGAATATCTGCAGCTTGGTCCCAGTCCTGGCACCACGGTACAATAAGTGTTACATAATTTGCTCCGGTACTTTGTAAATTTCGGACCGACTGTTGAAATGATGCGCTTTCAAAATCAGTATTCCATCGCGGTACAATGCTTGCACCCTGCTGCCAATTCGAAACTGCAGCTCGAGCTTGCTCTGACGGAAGCGGAATAAAAGATACACACAACGTTATTATTAAACCTAAGATAAATACTCTAGAAAATACTTTTTTCATGCAATTGTTGACGGTAGAAGCTCGACTGCCTTACCGAACGTAAATCATAATCGACTTCTGAGATATGATTTTGCCAGTTGAATCTTTTGAAACGAAGCTCAGTTTATACGGCCCCGTTCCCCGCCATGTCCATGATGTGACATCGACGAGCGTTTCTTTGTGGGTATAATCTTGATTATTGTTGGCCATGAGGTTTAGCGCTCCGTCGTCAACTTGCCAAAACATTTGATATTCAGATACATCTTTGTTAATGACCATAGCTTTGAATGGCTGAACACCAAGGACTGAGGATCCGTCTGAAGGCCACCAAATATTTGTTTCAAATGTACTTGGTCCTGGATTTGGAGGCGGAGGAGGTGGTGGGGGCGGTGGAGGTGGCGGCGGATTTGTAGAATTTCGAACAACCGTGATCTGAATACTTAGTTCTTGTCCGGCAGTTCCTGTTAAGTTTCCGCCGCTAAATGGCTTGGCTGATATAGAATAGGTGCCAAGCGGCGCATCCCAGGTCAGGTAATCTCCTCCTGTGGCGTCTCCGGCGATGGCATACGGCGTTGCATTTTCTGTTCGAATAAAGACACCATTGCGATAAAATCCAACGCTGCCAATGCTGCCGGAAGTATTTGCCACAATACTAATGTCTGGAGTTTGAGCGAGATTTATCGTATCCCCATTTCGTAATTCTCGTATGGCTTGATTTGTAGCCGCATTAAATAGTGTAAATGATGTTACAGCTCGGCTCGGCTGAGGATTTGGATTAGGGTTCGGATTAGGATTTGGACCAGATTGAACAGCAAAATTTAAGACACTATTATTCCAGAAGTAATTTGTTGCCCAAGTATTGTTGAAGACGCCAACTTTAATGGTATAGGTACCTGCTGTGGTTGGTGTCCAAGCCACAGTGTACTGTCCTGGTTGAGTCGAGGAAATAGTTTGATGCTCAAAGAATTGCTGATGCACTTTTGTATTTGAACTATTGTGAATCTCAACATCAACAATAGCATCAGAAACTTGTCCACTAGTATTTGCTACTCGGACAGAAATATTCACAGGCTGACCGACTTGAGTAGCTTGAGCGCTTGCAGTGGCGCTCCAGCCTGATGGGTTCGGCTGTGGATTTGGGTTGGGATTAGGGTTGGGGTTGGGGTTAGGATTTGGGTTCGGATCAGGATTCGGCTGACCAGTGCCGCCAAACCATCGGGTCATGACAGACTGAGCTGGTTTATTTTGCGGCGTGTAATGATTATTACCCGAACCACCGGAATTTGGATTGATATTATCAATACTTCGGTATCCGACTTCGGTGAAAATGATTGGCTTTTGGAATCTATCGAAAAGCGGTTTTACTTTTGTCTGCTCCCAGTTTTGCCAAGAGCTTACAAATGAATCAACACTCGTGCCAGATAATGGGTAGTAGGCTGAGAGTGACAGAAAATCAAGATATTGCCAAAAACCAATGTTGGGTGCTTCTTCGGCAAATGAACCTGCGCCCCAGTTGGCGCTGTAGGTTAATTTTCCTGAATATCGGGCACGAACAGCTTGAATCATTTTGATCCATTCTTGGGTATTGCCGGAGTTTGAAGTAAATGTGGCCATGGATATGAGCTCGGTGCCGATGGTAATTCCCTCGGCATTTGTATTCTTAGCAATATCTGCCAAGTGATTTAAAAATGCGCCGTAATTACGAAACCACGTTGCCCTATCGCTGGCATTAATGAGCGCTCGCCAGCCGACGCCTGAACTCAAGTGCGGCTTTAACATTACACCAAGCCCTATTGAGTGGGCATAATTAATAGCGCTGGTTAAATCTCCATCCGACGGCGTTTCACCGCAGGCAAAAAGATTCGAGCTTGAGTTACCATTTTGACAATACGGAATAACTAGAGCGACATAGTTAGCGCCTGTGCCCTTTAAATTCTGCAGAGTCTGCCGAAAATTATCTGAATTAAAACCAATACCATTTTCCGGATAAATACTTGCTCCCTGCTGCCAACTTGAAACCGCCGCGTCTGCTTGCGGCACCAATGCAGGAACATATG
>JAIFWI010000003.1 GCA_019661945.1 Candidatus Parcubacteria bacterium
GCCCGTCAACTCAAGGGAGCTGGTAATACCCGAAGTCCTCTGCTTGCAGAGGCCTACGGTAAGATCAGTAACAGGGAGTAAGTCGTAACAAGGCACGGGTAGCGGAAGCTGCTCGTGGAACATTTCAAGGTGAAAACCGGGACGCACCAGACGGTGCATCCCTTACTGAGTCGATATCGTGTAATTCGATCGAATACATGATGGAACGAAGATTTCCTAAAGCTTCAGACAGTCGGAAAGACGATAATTGAACGGAACAAAATAAAGGATGATAGACAAAAGCCGCCGCAAGGTGGTTTTTGTGTGCTCAGCAATAGAATAGTATAATAAGTGTAATGAAAAGATTATTAGTCCTGGCTGTAATAGTTGTTGCCGTAGTACTTGTTGGAACAAATTATTATCCAGCTCTTCTTGGAAAAGACAACGCAGCATTTTCTTTGCAAGGTTTTATTGATTGGTTTAGAAACAAACCAATTTCTAATGTAGCTTCGAATGCAACTCCATCTACTATAAAAATGTTGGTCATACCCATTGATTCTGCTGATATGCCTCATACAGATGCAGAGACTAAAGCTATAGCTGAAGCCATGAAAAATTTAAAAAATTACTACAAGGATGTTACTTATAATAAATATGATGTCGAATACAAAGTTTTGCCATTTTGGGTTAGACTTAACACACAATTAAACGCACCAAGAATTACTAATCAAGTGATACGTGGATGGATGACAGACGCTGTAGCTGTTCTTGGGAATATTGATTCAACAATTAATCCCGATGATTATGCAGTTACTTTTATTGTAAGTCCAAGATCATCCGACTGCGGTATTGCTGGTTGTAGATTTCTTCCTACTGGATTTCCGGGTAGTGAAAGATTTAGTACGGAAGTCTTTATCAATGGGGCTAATCAACATTGGTCAACTTATACTCATGAATCACTGCATGTCTTGGGAGTAAACCATTTTGGAAAAGCTGTTTGTGCACCAGTTTATACGGACAACGCCGATATTGAATCTTTGACATGTAAAGGATTGAACTATTACCGTACTGTTGCGGGGCATGAACGTAATGGATCCCTCACTGCAGTTCTCAGACGTGATTTAAGTTCCAAGTTAAGTGCAAAGGGAGGGCCAGCATTTTTTGGCGAAGACAGATTTGAAAAAGTTACAGCCACAGGGAAGCATACAATATCTGCTATTGGAGACAGCAGCTCGGAAAAAAAGAAAGTTTTAAAAATACCTGTAAAGCTTCCACGTTCAGGGTATGGAGATGCTTTGTATATTGAATATCGAACACCAATTGGGCTTGATAAGCCTGCAGCAGGGTATGATATCGGGCGGGTAGCTTGGATAACTAAGGCATACCAAGGTCTGGGTTTTAAAGTGAGGCGGGATTTTCTGACGACCTTACCAGGTGACAAAGAAGAAATAACAGATAGAGACGACCCCAATGTTCCAAATGCTCCATCAGCTGTATTTATCAAGTCTCTTGATGTATCAGATGTGTTTCTTGATAGCGTAAATGATATCAGAATAAAGCGTGTGCCCACTGATCCCCCTAATGAAAAAGAGGCGACATTTTGTGTGACATTTAAAGCAAGCGAAAACAAAGAAGACTGTCCAGATCCATCACCGAGTCCGTATTATAGTCCTACTCCCACTCCGTATGTTTATCCACCACCAGTAACAAAACCTCCTGTCTGGCCTGAGCCGCCGCCAATAACCAAACCACCACAGCAACCCAATCCACCACCAGTTACCCAACCGCCAGGGGGATCGTATCCTACTCCTAGACCAAGTCCAACATATGCTCCTTCGCCAAGCTCAGTATCTACACCTGCTGCCTCACCAACATCACAGCCTTCACCATCTCCGAGCTCAAGTGGAAGTCCACAATCAACATCTGCTGCCATACCCAAGAGTCAAATTGGCAATACATTGCCAGCCGCCCAATCCTTTTTTGAGCGTCTCTTACATTTATTCGGATTCTAACTTTCAGTAATGAAAAAGACACATTGGTATATTTTCATACTTTTACTTCTGAGTGTCGGCACACATTTTTCATATTTTGGTTATCCAGAACAGGTGGTGTTTGATGAAGTGTACTTTGGTAGATTTGTGAGATTGTATCAACATGGTCAATATTATTTTGACCAGCACCCACCGCTTGGAAAATTAATTATTGCCAGGCACCAAAATCACCGAGCCATTTGAAAAAATAAGCGAGCCTGCCTCGAGCCGCAGTCTTTCTGTCATGAGATTTCTACCAATGCTCGCCGGCACACTTTTACCCCTTATTATTTTCGGTATTTGTCGTTACCTCAAATTCGGAAACACAGCCTCACTTCTAGCTGGGTTAATGGTTATTTTCGAAAACTCATTGCTTGTGCAATCGCGTTTCATTTTGATTGATCCATTTCTGCTTTTATTTGGTTTCAGTAGTTTATTGACATACCTGGCCTATCGAGAAAAAAGGAATTGGAAATTGTTTTTGCTGGCAGCTATTTGCGCTGCACTTACTATAAATATAAAGTGGACAGGCTTAACATTTCCATTTCTTATAGTTCTGATGGAATTGTATCGAGTCTGGAAAAATAAAAGTGAATGGAAGGGATTTATTAAGCGCGGCCTTATATTTACCTGCATAACTGCTGTTATCTATATTGGATCATTTGCTATTCACTTTGCGCTTTTGTCGAATCCTGGCCCAGGCGATGCGTTTATGAAGTCATCGTTTCAGTCTGAGCCTTTTTTTCAAAAATTTACTGAACTTAATACTGAAATGTTTCAGGCGAATAGGAGACTCACTGCCGAGCATAGTTATGGCAGTAAATGGTATACCTGGCCGGTAATGTACCGCGGCGTTTATTATTGGCAGCATTCTACAGAAAATGAAGAAGCTCGGATTTATTTTCTTGGCAATCCAATACAGAGGTGTTTTACTTTTCATTATCGTTGGCTATGGTGTAAATTTCCTGCCGTTTATTCTTATCGGTCGGGTAATGTTTTTGTATCATTATATGGTTGCTCTCATTTTTGCCATTATAGCGTTAGCATTCATGATCGATCAGATTTCCCACACCAAATTCAAAAGGATTGCAGCCGGTGGTTTGATTATTATCTGTGCTCTATCATTTCTCTATTTTGCCCCCTTAAGCTATGGTTTATCACTGAAGAAGGGCCAATTGGATCATAAATTTTGGATCTCGACCTGGGAGTAGGGGTTGACTTCGTGTATTTATTATGCTATTATACATGAGGATCGCCGATACTCGTGCTCGTGAAAGGAGTACACCGAATGAGCAAGAAGCTCTATGTTAGGTTCGATCGTTGGAGTCTGGGACTCGTCATTGGACTCGTTGCCGCTCTGGTAGCGTGTTACCTCGCATCCTGACACCGAGGACCAATGACGAGATCAGAGACGGAAGACTTTCGTCACGACAAAGTCAATGAGATGAGAGCAAAAATCGCAGCCGGGACGGCCGAAATGCCGTTCAAGCTCGATCAAGCTCTCAATCGGCTTACTGCCGAACTCATGGATGAGTCCGAAGAAGAGCTCGGGTGATAGTTCAAACGAAGCCGTGTTCCTGGAGGACCGCGGCTTTCATTTTGCTATAATGTAGAGCATGAATCGTAAAAATATTGCAGTCTGGGTAAGTCTTGCCGCTCTTATCATTGTTCACCTGATTCTTCTTTCAAAAACATTTTATATTGACCCGGATGGCAGCATTCGTACAGCAGGCGCCGGGTATGGCGATATCCCATACCATTTAACTGAGATTACTAAATTTGCATTCTCTCCTTTTGATTTAAATGAGCCTATTTTTTACGGCACGAAACTACATTATCCATTTGTTATAAATTTAATCAGCGGTCTATTGTTGGGGCTGACTGGTTTATGGACGTTTTCAGTTATGGCTCCTGCATATCTTTGTGCCATTGCCAGTGTCTTTTTGATATTTTTTATCTTCAAAAGATGTTTTAACCATCGTGGTTGGGCTATAGCTGCCATAATGATGTTTTATCTAGGAGGAGGGATGTCGGGAACAACATATATCATAGAAAACACATTTTATAAAAAAGATCCACCGAGAAGCTCAGAGACGATTCTTCTCGGTGCAAAATATCCCGAACAAAACATTACTTATGGAGCACCACTTGTTCAGTTTTTCCTTCATCAGCGGACATTTATTATAGGTTTTTTTGCTTTTCTTTGTACGGTAAGTCTTTTCATTTTAACGTTCGAAAGAAAGCGTTGGAAATATGCTATTGCTGGAGGTGTTGCTCTTGGAATCATGCCACTTATTCATACCCATAGTTTCGTGGCAGCCTCATGTTTACTTGGATGTATTTTGCTGTATGCCATTCTAAAAAGAAATACCCTTGCCCTCAAGCAGTTTGGTTTACTTCTGGGTATTGCCGTCGTTATTGCATTACCCCAGATGGTGTATCTTTTAGGACAGAAGTCATTTTCAGAAGAAAATACCTTCAGTCTTTTCCGGCTTGGTTGGATGATATTGCCGGCATTTGGCTCAGTTCAATTTCCTTCCGGTGTAGAACCAACGGCATTTTCTGTGGAATTTCTGAAGTTTCTATGGATGAATTTCGGTTTTTTTATACCGTTGTTTATCGCTGCTGTAATTTTAATTATCAAGCAGTATAAACAAAAAGATGCGGCAGGTGGCTATATTGTGCTATCTCTTTTTGCATCAGGCATTCTTTTTTTTGCAGCAAATATAATTCGTTTTCAGCCATGGGATTACGACAATAATAAGATTATGGCCTATGCAGTTTTTTTTGCCATACCGCCAATAATCTATACATGTAGATATTGGATAGATAAAAAGAAAATAATTGGAATCCCTATTACAATTATCTCAATTGCTATAATTGTAAGTGCCGGGATTATTGACATCACTCCGCGTCTTACAACACCATATCAAAAATTACTAGTTATTTTTAATACGTCAGATAGGGATGTGGCCGAATACATCATTGCTGCTGTTCCCGAACAGGATCTGATATTAACAGGCGACTATCATCTCAATCCTGTTGTTTCGCTTGCCGGCCGGCCGGTATTGGTAGGCTATCCTGGCTGGATTTGGACTCATGGTATAGCATATGGTGAACGGCTCGATGAAATTAAAAAATTCTATCATTCACCCAACGATAATCTCAATTTTTTGGAGAAATATCCAATTCGATATGTTATGCAGACAAATCAAACACGGAATGATTATAAAGCCGATGTTGATTTTTTTGAGAGGACATATGAGAAGGTATATAACTCCGGTCAATACACGCTCTATAAGATTAAATAGCCTTGTTTAAATGCTGATTTTCTGGTATGTTTTCAATACATTTTATAGGATACATTATGCGAGTATAGCTCAGGGAGCGGGGCAGGAGTTGCGGATCTCCTCCTGCCCCTAATAATGACGAGGTCCGCACATACGCGAGTATAGCTCAGGTGGTTAGAGCGCGTCACTGATAATGACGAGGTCCCAGGTTCGAGTCCTGGTACTCGCACCGTTGACATAATGGCCTCAAGTTGTATTATTACCTCGGAGTGTGACCGATAGTCTTTCAAGGAGGTGACCTATCACCCAATAGTCTGAGTCCGTCCAGAAAGATCGGAGCGTCCGGTCTTGCGATAAAGGAGTACGCATCTCTCGAGGATCTCATGTCTAGCAGGAAGCATCTTTCCGAGGCCTCAGTGTTGTTTTCGTCGGGGACCTTTCTCAACCCGGACGTCAGGCGATGCCAGGCGCGTAACGAACCTCCGCCCAAGCGGAAGAACGTCTCGCCGGAACTCCGAAACTTCGTCAACCTCTCCGGGGATCTCGAAGGGTTGTACGGCGATGCCTCAGGGCTGCTCGGGGTCGCCTCCGGTTGCATCGGTGACTGCACCGGCAAGCGGGGCGACGTAACTCACTACGGCGGCAGAATCGAAAACATGCCGCCGGATCGAATCGCTCGTGTCGTCTCATCAAGGGCGATGCGACAGGCAAGCTAGGGGCCACATACAAGGAGTGCTCTTCAGAACGAAGCGCCGACACCACCGTCGGCGCTTCTCTCATTGTCATATTTGCTTTAGAGAAAAAAATCAGTATGATGGTTAAACATATTACTCAATAAATTAGTTATAAACGTGGTTAATAAGAAAACAAAGATAGTAGCAACGATTGGTCCGGCAACACAGTCAGAAGAAAAACTGACAGAACTTTTACATGCAGGATTTAATGTCATGCGTATGAATTTTTCGCATGGTGATTTTGCCGAGCATCAGGTGAAGGTTGATAATTTGAAAAAAGCTATTAAAAAAACCGGTATTCCAGCAGCCATCATGCAGGACTTGGCTGGACCAAAAATCCGTATTGGTGATTTTAAAAATGGTTCAATTACCTTAAAGGAAGGTCAAACATTTACCATTACTACTGATGAAGTTGAGGGGGATGAAACGCGTGTATCTGTTAATTACAAACCGCTTCCAAAAGAAGTAAAAGTGGGCGGCTTCATTATGGTCCATGATGGCCGTAAAAAATTAGAGATTACTCAGATTAACGGTAATGATGTTGTTACTAAAGTTCTTATAGGTGGCGAGATTAAAGGCCGCCGTGGTGTGAATCTTCCTGGAGCATATCTTTCTATTTCATCACTGACTGAGAAAGATAAAAAGGATATTGAGTTTGGCATTAAAAATAATGTGGACTTTTTTGCTTTTTCATTTGTGCGCCGACCGTCTGATGTTAAAGAATTGCGAGACATTTTAAATAAACAAAAATCAGAGGCCCTTATTATTGCAAAAATTGAAGATCAGGAAGCCATTGAAAATATTGATAAGCTTATTGCCCTGGTTGATGGGGTCATGATTGGGCGAGGAGATTTAGCTATTGAAATTGGCGCTGAAAATATGCCTTTGGTTCAAAAAATGATTACAGCAAAATGTAATGCTGCTGGTAAGCCCGTCATCACCGCTACTCAAATTCTTGAATCAATGATAAAAAATCCGGTGCCAACTCGAGCTGAGGTTTCAGACATTGCCAATGCTATCTTTGAAGGCACTGACGCTATTATGCTTTCAGAAGAGACAACACTCGGTGATTTTCCTGTTAAAGCAGTTGAGACCATGAGTCTTGTTTCAAAGACTGTTGAAATGGGAGACTTGTATCAGCAACATATTCTGGATATGCAGAAATTGAAGCATGAGCTTATCAGTGAGCGAGTGGCTGATGCGGTCACGAATGAAGTCGTAGACATTGCAAATGCGGTTAAAGCCAAGGCTATTGTTGCTTTCACCGATTCAGGATTTACGGCTCGAATGATTTCTCGTTACAAACCTCTCCAGCCATTAATTGCTTTTACACCAAACGAAAAAACACACAATCAATTATTGTTAAGTTTTGGCGTTACTCCAATTCTCATTGATAAAACTACTATGCTTAACGATGTTATGAAGCACGCAAAAGATTACTGTTTGAAAAATAACATTGGCAAGAAGGGCGATAAAATAGTCCTGGCCCTTGGCATGCCTTTCGGCAAGAAAGTAGATACCAATATGCTCTTGGTGGAGACAATCTAGTTAAATAAGATCTTTACATTTTAGCAAATTGTGTTAATTTTGCTACGGACCTAACAGGAGAACCACTATGCCTCAAGAAGTTCTTAGTTCCAAGGAACACACAGATCTGGTTGAACACATTGTGGAGTATCTGAAAGAGAAGGGCAAATTCGATCCTGAGAAGCGGATGCGGATTACTGCAGAGGTTATAGGTACCACCGTAGAAGAGGTTAAAGTTCTCTCCTTGAGTTTAAAAAGGAAAGGACCAGCTGGTGCACTAACCGAGAAGACGGATGAACCGATGAATGATGAGCGATGGGAAGAGATCCTTTCTGCTGGGTTACCAAAAGGCTGGAAAACAGAGTTGGTAAAAGAACTGCGAGCTCGCAACAATTCTGTATGGGAGAAAGATCTGCCCGAAAGATGTAAGGATGTCTATTATCCTCTTGGTGGAGGAGTTAAAAGTACCTTTGTAGCATACGGCAACTTTTATGGCTCCATGAAACATTGTGGACTGAGAGAGAAGTACAGGCTCATTCAACAGTGGGATCGTGCTCGAAGAGATAGTTTGATAAAGATGGTTGTGTTGAAACCAAAGTAAGGCAGCAACGGCTGGCCTTTTTTCTTTTTAAAATTCTTTACTCTTATATAAAATAGCCTATAGTAAAGGCACGGGCACGTGGCGGAACTGGCATACGCGTACGTCTCAGAAGCGTATCCCGCAAGGGTTGAGGGTTCGACTCCCTCCGTGCCCACTCGAGAAGGCACAATTGAGATATGGTTCATTCTAGGCTAGAATATAGTAATGGAAGGAATGAAAAATTGGGATATATCCCCTGAAGAACCTAAAAAACCAGAAGGTAAGCTCAAGAAATGGGCTATGGCCACAGCCATCGGCCTTTCGACATTAGCAGGTACTGCAAAAGAGGCTGATGCGGTTGAGAGACCTTCTAAAAATACTGACGCCAAACAAGTAGAGAAGAAGGAAGAAAAAGAATCTGTCCAGAAGAAAGTTGAAAAGATAAACAAACGGCTCAATGAATTGAGACATGGTATGCCTGAAGAATTTAAAGAAAAATACGATATCACGGCATTTCATCGCTTATCTGATAGTAAAGGTCAAACAGAATTTTACATAAAATATAAGGATGAATATTACGCAATTTCTGATAGTCAGGCAGAAGAAATTTTAACTCGGTACGAAGTTGGAACTAGAGCAATTCAGTTTTATCTTGATGGTATAAAAGATATAGATAAAGAGATGACCGAGTATTCAAAAAAGCAGGGCATAGAGGACCATATTAGAAAATCACGAAATGAAGCATTCGAAAGTGATAAGGAGAGATTTAATGTTCAAGCCGAGCAAGCACGAGAAAAGAGAAATAAGGAAGTTGAAGAAAAAACTGAAACTGATTTGAAGATAGCTACAAAAGTGAAAGGAGATCCATTATTTAAATAAAACATGAGCGAAGAAATACCTCAGTCACAACCATCGGAGCAGGCAATAGAAACTGGCGAGTCAAAGATCGAAAGAATGCGTCGAATGAGAGATGAAATTCTCGAAAAAGTTCGGACTACAGTTAGGGAGCGTTTCGAAAAGGAGCATTTTCATAACCCCGAGCATCCAATGAATGTCGATATAGCTTCAAGTGAAGTGTTTGCTGTATTTAAAAAACACGATGGTCATAGAGTGACTGAGGAGGCAGATATTATCAGAAAAATTATTACCGAGAGTCATGATTTGGTGGTGCGCTATGTCCTCGATGTTAAGACAGGAACTCGAATTCGCCAGCGAGGTACTCGATTTGGTGAGATACCGGCTAAAGCTAAAACTCTTGATCAAACGGATGACCAGGGAAATGAACAGGCAAGTATCAAGGAGCTCATTGAGATCATTAAGGAAGTTGATCCAACAGGCGAAATATTTACTCCGGAAATATATCAAATCATTACTGAAGGTATTAATGCGACATATCCTGAAGGCAGAAAAGATGGTAAGTTAGACGAGCTTAGTGAAGAAGAACTTAAAAAGATTACTGATCCAGAGACAGGACAACCGTTGGACTTCAGTAAATTCAGAGATGCAGAAGGTAAGTTTTTGAATTATAACCTCGAACAGCCGTATCTAAAAGGTGCACAGTATCTTTCAACTGTTGCAACGGCGATTGGAGATTTAAGTTATGTTGGCCGAGTATCTTTTGAAAAGTTTAAAAAGTTTGGTGATGCTGAATATCGTGAAACTCGAGAAAAGACAACATATGAACTTACGGAAAAAGATAAAGATTTACCTATAGAGAAAAGAATACAAGCGCTCAGTCCTGAACGAAAAGCGGAAATTGCAAAAGATATGATCTATGAATGGGTTAAGTTACAGCCTGGATTTGCTATCAGCCAAAAGATTCGCTTTAAAGACATTGTTGTTAATGAAAATGACCATACTGTTATTGATGATGTGGTGGAAGATGCAGAAAAAAGCAAGAAAATTAAAGATGAATTAGATAGCATTTATAATGAATTTGATCCAAATATTATCGGGGCGACTAAGCGTTTTGAAAGGCTTGAGGCAGCTTACTCCTCGCTCATTCAAGTTGAAAGTTTTGTAAAAAATCCTGACGAAAGTAATAAGCTCTTTATCGATCTTGCCCGCGATATGGGGTATAGTTTTTAGCTCAGCATATTGACTTTTTAATAAAAAGATGTTAGTATAGAAAAAGTTTAACAAAGAAGGGAGGCCAGACAATGGCCCAAGAAACGACGACCCCACCGGTACCGGTGGCAGCAGCGCCAAAGCAGGGAGCCGCGGTGCTCCTGCGCTACGGCAACGACATGCTCCTGATGCTCCGGGACGATAAGCCCGGGCTTCCGAGCGCTCTTCAGTGGTCGGTCTTCGCCGGCGGCATCGAAGAGGGCGAGACGGCCGAGATAACCATCGGTCGCGAGCTCCGCGAAGAGCTCGGCGGTCAGGTCCAGGTTGAGAGGCTCGGCAAGACGCCGGCCAATACCTGGTTCACTGCTTCGATCACTGGCCAGCATGCGGCTAACCTCAAGCGAGGAGAGGGCTGTGGTCACGGCTTCTTCTCATTCGATGCCCTTGTCTGGATGAGCAAGATCGACGGTAAATTGGGACTCGGCGGCGCGATCAAGAAGTTCATGGAGCGCGCGCCTGAGGAAATCCGGATATTCCTCCAAAGTGGCCGGAATCCCAACCTCTCGGTACTCACCGGCATCATCGTCGAGCCGTAGCGCCTGAAGTACCTTCCGTTCCTGCGACACATGTCGCGCAGCGTCCCACACCCGGGACGCTGCTTTACTTTACTCTTATACAAAATGGCCTATAGTAAAGCCATATGCTTTTTAAGCCGTATAAACACTTTTTACTTACCGACAGACTTCAGGTCTATATTTACGGTAAGCCCCATAATTGGAGTATGCATAATCAGAAATCATGGAAAAATGTAGCAATGCTTGCTGATACATTAAACGTGACAAAGATATATTCGCCATTTCCCGAAGAATTCAATACCCGAATTTGTCAGCAAGAAGATTTCATTGAATATGATCCCGGTATTTCAAAAACAGTTAAAATATTTCGAACACCAAAAGGTAATCCAGCAGAAGGTGCCCTTATTCCTCAAGGAGCTGCCTTTTGGACAACATCAGCTGATTGTCCCATGATTTTAATATACGATGACAAGCAAGCGGTTGCCACACATAGCGGGCGTGATTCACTCGTTACCTATGATCCATATCAGAGTAAGATTCGACCAAATGAAAGTGTGATTGACGGGATGATTAAGTTATTTCCGGAGTCAAAACATTCTCAACTCAAAGTATTTTTTGTTAATCGAATTGCACCAGAACATTTTGCAAATCCAATTAATGATCCCAAAAATGGAGAGCGCAATAAAAAAATTATTAATGCTGTAATTAAAAAATGGGGCAAAGAATGTATAGTCGGTAATCTAAATGAAGGACATATTTCATTAGCAACACTCATTCTTAAGCAATGCGAATTCTATGGTATCCTAAGCAAGAATATCATAGATGGTGGACTCGATACGTTTTCCGACTCACATCTTTGGAGTCACCGTCAAGGCAATATGGAGCGTAATAGAATTCTTGTAATACATCACGTAAAGTAATACAAATCATGTATACATTAGGATATTTTAAGGGTAAAAAGATTACGGTCATGGGACTTGGCCTCCTTGGACGTGGGGTGGGGGATATTAAGTTTCTGGCTGAAGAGGGTGCAGAGCTTATTGTCACTGATTTAAAGTCTCAAAAAGAATTACAGGCCAGTGTAGATGCCCTTAAAGATTTCCCTAAGATTACGTATGTTCTTGGCGAACATCGGCTGGAAGATTTTAGAAATAGGGATTTTATTCTAAAAGCTGCAGGTGTGGCACTGGATTCACCTTTTATTGAAGAAGCGCAAAAAAATAATGTGCCAATTGAAATGAGTACATCTCTTTTTGCGAAATTGAGTCCTGCTACAATTGTTGGTATTACCGGAACGCGGGGAAAATCTACAGTGACGCATTTGTTGTATGAAATCCTTCGACAGGCTCAGGACAAAAACACCCAGGTGTTTTTGGGTGGAAATATTAGAGGAGTTTCTACCCTACAATTTTTACCCCAAGCAAAAAAAGGAGACATTGCTGTCCTTGAGTTAGATTCATGGCAATTGCAGGGTTTCGGAGAATCAAAACTTAGTCCGCATATTTCGATTTTTACCACGTTTCTGCCGGATCATCTCAACTATTACCGGGGCGATATACATAAGTATTTTCAAGATAAGGCTCATATTTTTGCGTTTCATACCGAAAATGATTATTTGATATTAGGTAAGGACGTAGAAGAGACTGTAAAACAACAGTATAAAGAGGAAATAAAAAGCAAGATAATAATTGCTGATCCAGAAAAAGTTCAAGGCTGGAATATTGCCATGCCCGGAGAACATAATGCCTATAATGTTTCGGTAGTTCTTGAGGCGGCCAAAGTTTTGGGTGTCCCGGAAGATGTGGTTAAGAAAGTAGCGGCAGAATTTAAAGGCGTGCCCGGCCGTCTTGAACTCATTCGAGAATTTAATGGTATTAAAATATACAACGACACTACAGCGACGACACCTGACGCTACTCTGGCGGGACTCAAGGCTCTTGGAAGCCTGGCTTCCAAACACACTATTCTTATTATCGGTGGCGCTGATAAAAATTTAGATATGTCAAAACTTGTTACGGCCATTCCTGAGTATTGTAAAACAGTAATTTTGTTATCAGGCACGGGAACAGAAAGAATAAAAAATACAATTGCCGGAGTGACAAAAGTTGAAACTAAAAATCTAGCTGAGGCAGTAGCCAAAGCCCTTGAACACGCTTCATCAGGCGATGCTATCCTCATGAGCCCTGCCTTTGCCTCCTTTGGCATGTTTATAAATGAATTTGATCGGGGAGAGCAGTTTAACGAAATTGTGAAAAATCTAGAATAACCATATACTAAAGGCATATGGCCTTAGATTATACTTTTATGGATGCTCCACAGTGGGAGCCGAGTATTAAGAAAATTCTTTGGGCAGTTCTTATTCTTTTGGTTATGACCTCGAGCGTTATTGTCGCTCTATTTGCGATCAAAGTGCCTCAATATCAGGCCCAAGTTGATCAAACAGCGTATGAATATAGATCTTCAAAAAATTAAAAAAGTTCATTTTATTGGTATTGGTGGAGTTGGCATTTCTGCTCTCGCCCGATTAATGCTCCACCAAGGAAAAAATATTTCGGGTACAAATGACAGTACCAGTCCTGAAACACTTGATGGTCTAAGAAAAAAAGGAGTTTTAATTTCTCTGGATCAAGAACCGAAAAAATTACCCAAGGCAGATATGTATGTATATAGTGATGCCTGGCTGACCAATAATCCTGGAATTTTAGAAGCAGCCAAAGTAACCGGTATGCCGGTCATTTCATATGCTGAAGCTCTTGGTCTTGTAGCCAATGATTACTACGTCATTGCAGTATCGGGTGCGCATGGTAAAACAACCACAACAGCCATGCTGGCCAAAGTACTCATTGACGCTGGCTTTGATCCAACCGTGATTGTCGGCAGTATGCTGAAAGATGTGAAGTCTAACTTTATCGGAGGTAAAAGCAACTATTTTATAGTTGAAGCTGATGAGTATCGTCGGCATTTTATGTATCTCAAACCATCTATTCTTATCATTACCAATATCGATGATGATCACCTCGATTATTATAAAGATATTAACGACATAAAATCGGCGTTCATAGAATTAGTAGAAAAGATTAGTCCAGATGGATATGTAGTATGTGATTTGGAGCAGCCGCATATTGCTGACATTGTCGCAAAAGCCAAATGTAAAATAGTTGATTATGAATTATTTGGTGATCAGAATTTAACATTAAAAGTTCCAGGCGAACATAATTTAAATAATGCCGCGGCAAGTTTAGCTGTGGCTGATATTTTGGAGATTAATCGAAAAAAAGCTGAAAAGTCGCTTCAAGATTTCGGCGGCACTTGGCGGCGTTTCGAATATAAGGGTAAAACAACATGGGGTGCGGAGGTTTACGACGACTATGGTCATCATCCAACAGAGGTAAAAGCAACACTCAAGGGTACACGCGAGGTATTTCCCCATAAAAAGATTACTGTTATTTTTCAGCCGCATCTTTATAGTCGGACTAAACAACATCTACGTGAATTCGGTAAAGCTTTTGGTGATGTGGATAGTGTTGTACTTACCCCAATTTTTGCTGCCCGAGAGTCGCATGATTCATCTATTTCTTCAGATATGCTCGCCAAAGAAATAAACGAAAATCATGTTTCAGCCGTGTCCTTTCCTAGCATTGAAGCTGTAGAAAACCATATTCGCAGTAATACGAGCAAAGATGAAGTAATTATTACCATGGGCGCGGGGGATGTGTATAAACTAGCCGAGAGACTTGTGATATAGTAGAGACATGTCTTTTAACAAAATCCATTTTATTCTTGGATTCTTACTGATTATCCTGCCGTTTATCGGTATTCCTTCAATAGGAGAGACATCATTTCTTATCGTTATTGGGGCAGTACTTGTCATTTTAGCAATACTAGAGCGTATAATGCCCAGGCATCGTATATCAGAACCACGCGACGAAGCGCGGGGGTATGTAGAAAATAAGTAGTATGAAGCTCGAGCAGAAAGCATTAATCGGATTGAGCATTTTATTGGTCGCAACCTGCTTGAGTGTGTATGGTCTTATACCTTTTCTTGGGCATGATACCTATGTTCCTGATATTCAGGCTAAAGAGCAAAATATTCTTGCTTCGGTTTCAACGAGCACGCCTATTCCTCAGGTGCGGCATATGCCTGTACCTGCCCAAGTTAAATCACTCTATATGACAAGCTGTGTTGCTGGCACAAAGCAATTTAGAGCAGATCTTGTCGCTATCCTTGATACAACCGAACTTAATTCGATCGTTATTGATATAAAAGATTTTACCGGCTTTTTATCATTCCGGCCCGAGGATCCAGCTCTTAAGGGTTTTTTGTCATCGCGCTGTTATGCTCCAGACATGAAAGAGTTTATTGCCTTGCTTCACGAGAAGGGTGTCTATGTTATCGGAAGAATTACGGTGTTTCAAGATCCGGCTTTCGTAAAACAATATCCTGAATTTGCTGTCCGACGAGCAAGTGACGGTGGTATCTGGGCTGATCGAAAAGGTATTAACTATCTCGATCCCGGAGCTAAAGGTGTCTGGGACCATATCGTCGCTATTTCAAAAGAATCCTATGCTATTGGTTTTGATGAATTAAATTTTGATTACATTCGTTTTCCTTCCGACGGTAATATGAGCGATATTGCTTTTCCTCATAGCCTTGGCCGTTCAAAGCAGGAGGTTTTAGAAGGTTTTTTCTCGTATTTAAATAGCCAGCTGAAACCTATTGGAGTAATGATGTCAGCTGATCTTTTTGGAATGACGGCTACAAATTATGATGATTTAAATATTGGCCAAGTCCTTGAACGCGCTTTACCGTATTTTGATTTCGTAGCGCCGATGGTTTACCCTTCACATTATCCGCCAAATTTTAATGGCTGGCCAAATCCAAATCTCGTACCATATGAGATTATAAAATATTCAATGGATAGAGCTGTAGCTCGAACAATTGCTACCACTACTCGTATTAAAACTTTTGGTTCCACACCAATTGCTTCTACATCACCACAACTCTATTCGAAGCCTGCTTTCAGTCAGTATAAATTGCGCACTTGGATTCAGGATTTTGACTATGGTGGCAATTATGACATACCTGAGGTTAAAGCTCAGATCCAGGCGACTTACGACGCAGGACTTAACTCTTGGATGCTGTGGGCACCTTCAAATCGCTATACACTCGGTGCACTTAACAAAGAATAGCTCATCGGTTACAATATAATCTGATCCTGTTCCGCGGGTTCAACCACGGAGGAGTCATGGTCAACATGAATGCTATAGTGGACTTTGGTGAATCTTTGCCAGAGGAATTCCGACGAAAGGTTTTTTCTGGCCGAACTACAGACGAAATCAAGGAAAATGTAGTGAAGCATGTCGATAACCTGAAGCAGAAGGGAATCGATCTCAAGTTGCCTTACGATGATCAGGTAACCTATATTGCACACAGTCCTGCAAAAGTTAGCGCCGTCTGAATGATAAAGACGGGCTTTTTTCTTTGATTTTTTTGAGAAAATGCTATAATTACCTGTGAATTCACTCCTCTATGGCAGCACAAAACGATCCAATTACATATTTTGCTGAAACTGACTCACGAAATAAACGGGTGCCTTTTGGTATTAAAGCCAGCGACCGAACTCGACATGTGTATGTTATTGGAAAAACAGGTATGGGAAAATCGACCTTGCTCGAAAATATGGCTGTTCAGGATATTAAAAATGGCGAGGGTCTAGCCTTTATTGATCCTCACGGCAAGACTGCGGATCTTTTGCTCGAGTATGTACCGCAGGAGCGTATTAAAGATGTCATTTATTTTGCGCCGTTTGATCTTGAGCATCCTATTTCTTTTAATGTTATGGAAGATGTTGGGTATGAACGCCGACACTTGGTAGCATCGGGTCTCATGAGCGCCTTCAAAAAGATTTGGGTTGACGCTTGGTCAGCTCGTATGGAATATATTTTGAATAATATTCTTTTGGCTTTACTTGAATATCCCGACTCAACCCTTATTGGTGTGAATCGCATGCTCAGTGACAAAGATTACAGAAATAAGGTGGTAGAAAATATTTCTGATCCCTCGGTTAAAGCTTTTTGGACGGATGAATTTGCAAAATATGGAGATCGCTATATGCAGGAAGCTGGTGCCGCAATTCAGAACAAAATCGGTCAGTTCGTTTCTAATCCCTTGGTCCGAAATATCATCGGCCAGCCGAAATCTACCTTCGACATTCGAAAAATAATGGATGAGAAAAAGATTCTCATCATAAACCTTTCAAAAGGCCGGGTAGGTGAAGCTAATGCCAATCTGTTGGGTAGCATGCTTATTACCAAGATTTATCTCGGCGCATTATCACGTGCAGATGTATCCGAAACAGTCTTGAAAAAACAGCTGCCTAATTTCTATCTGTATGTTGATGAATTCCAATCATTTGCCAATGAATCATTTGCCGATATTCTTTCTGAAGCTCGAAAATATAAACTAAACTTAACCATTGCCCATCAGTATATTGAACAGATGAGTGAAGAAGTCCGGTTCGCGGTTTTCGGCAACGTCGGCACAATGGTTGTCTTTCGAGTCGGTGCCTATGATGCTGAATTTCTGGAGAAAGAATTTTTCCCGACCTTCACTAAAGAAGATTTAGTCAGTCTTGGTTTTGTACAGACATACTTGAAGCTGATGATTGATGGTGTGACCTCGCCTCCATTTTCGGCCACAACCTTGCCGCCGATTGAAAAGCCGCTCATCTCATTTAAAGAAGATATTATTAAAAACTCCCGAGAGGTATACACTCGTCCGCAGATGGAGGTGCAAGATGAAATTAAAAAATGGCATGAGCCCATTAGAATTGAAGGCCGAGATGATAAAAGGAGAATTAGCCAGCCGTCGCCAAGGAATACCGAGCAGAGAAATCCTGAACCGATGCGTCCGATGGTAAGTTCAATGCCGAAGCCTACTGTACCTAAGCGTGAAGCCCAGGAAATGGATTTGCGTAAAGCAATTGCTGAAAGTTATAAAAAAAATGTTCCAGAAAGAAAGGATCTGACAACCCAACCTAAAAAAGATAAGGGACCAACACCGCAAAATATGAGTGCCTTGCGATCTGTTTTGGCGCAGGTGATTAAGGAGGAAAAGCCAAAAGAACCTACTCCCCAAGTCCCAAAACCTTCAGTACAGCGGGAATCTCGTCCAGAGCCCAAACAAGAAGCCAAAGCAAAACCCAATGAAGTACCGGAGGAAGTGTTGAGGAAGATATTGGAAATTGAACAATGAAACGAATTTTAATTTTCTCCGTGGCCTATCATCCTTTTGTAGCAGGAGCGGAGGTTGCTGTCAAAGAAATTACCGACCGGCTTTCGCATAAAGCTTCAGCTGGCGCAGTCGAACTTGAGTTTGACATGATTACCCTTAATCTCGATGGGAAACAAAAGTCTGAGGAGAAAATAGGTAATGTCATGGTTTACAGAATAGGCGGGAAGGGAAGAATTCATAAACTCCTTTTCCCTTTTACTGCATATTTCAAAGCTTCTAAATTGCATAAAAAGCTCACGTATGATGCGATTTGGAGTATCATGGCTAGTTTTAGTGGTTTTGCTGCAGTCTTTTTTAAGATGAGTAATCCTAAAGTTTTTTTTATCTTAACTCTTCAAGAAGGTGATCCCATTTCCTATATTAAGAGACAAGTCTGGTTCGTATATCCATTATTTAGGCGAATATTTTGGAAGGCAGATCTTGTTCAAGCCATTTCAAACTATTTAGCAGATTTTGCTCGGAGTATGGGAACTCAGGCAAGGGTTGAGGTTATTCCCAATGGAGTTGATCTCAAGATATTTTTAATGAAAAACGATCATATTGAGGTAAAAAGTATTCGACAGGAGCTTGGTATTCAACCAGATGATAAAGTTCTCATAACCACTTCTCGATTGGAAGTAAAAAATGGAGTGAGAGATATTATTGAGAGTTTGAAATTTCTTCCTACGAACGTCAAATTAATTATTGTTGGCATTGGAACACTTGAGAGAAAATTAAAAGCCCAAGTAAAAACACTTGGTATTCAAGACCGAGTAGTATTTCTTGGATTTAAAAATAATTCAGACTTGCCTAAATATCTTCATGCTGCTGATGTGTTTATCCGCCCATCACTTTCTGAGGGAATGGGTATCTCCTTTATTGAAGCTATGGCTGCTGGCGTGCCGGTGGTAGCTACACCTGTCGGTGGTATTCCTGATTTTCTCAAAGATTGGCAAACCGGACTTTTCTGCGCGGTTGATGATCCGGAAAGCATTGCCGATCGTGTCAATATATTTCTTAAAGACTCAAAAGCTCGAACCGAAATCGTCCGCATTGCCCATACCCTCGTCACTCAAAAATACGATTGGAGCCGCATTGCCGATGAGATGCGTAATAAAGTATTCTCCAAGATATAGATGATGTATAATTAAATTACTATGAAAATTTCAATCGCATTTATTGGTGCATTACTTGGATTACTCATTGGTATTTTAGTCAATGTTTTTGTACTTCTTCCTCTCATCGCATTTGGTGTTTTACCTTTTTCACAAATTTTCGAAAATGGAAATGCAATAATTGGTGGATTTATTGGTGTCGTGGCAGTTTTTATAGTGCTTGGTTTTTTTATCGGTTCGAGAATTGATAAAAGGAGAAGTGGAAATCAATCGGGTACTTCTTTAGTAACAGAAAGTAGTGGTTCCCATTTGGTCCGGATAATCATTACACTTATAATTATCGCTGCGCTTATGTACCTTGTTCTTATGTGGTCTGTGGGCAATTCATCCATATATAGGTAATTGGTAAAAAAGGTTCTTTATTATTCCTCCAACCTACGATATGCTTAGCACATGAGAATTCTCATAGCTACCGGCATATTCAAGCCCGAACCTGGTGGGCCGGCGACGTATTCGGCTGAGTTGGCCAAGCGGCTCCATACCTCAGGGCACAATGTTGCTCTGATTACCTATTCCAATATTGCCTGGCATGAGCTCGATATGGGCTATCAGTTCCATATTACCCGAATTGTTCGAAGCGGCGGCAAATTACGAAATTATTTCAACTATTTTCGGGAAGTTTATCGTCAGATGAAAGATAAAGATGTCATTTATACACTCGATTGGTTTTCAGCAGGATTGCCAGTGATGATTGCAGCTTGGCTCGGCAAGAAAAAATATATTGTCAGAGTTGGCGGCGGTTATATTTGGGAAAAATATTTAGCGCAGGGCAGACCGCCAATTACTCTGACAGAATTCTACGAAAGAAAAAAGTATCGAAGATATTGGATTATGTTTGTGCTTATCCGGATGGTCTTACATCGCGCTGCTCATGTCGTTTTCAACTCCGATGAACAGCGTGAGCTTTATGAGAAGTATTATAAACTTCCTCCATCAAAGACATCTACGATTTTCAATCCGGTGCCAGAAAGTAAATTAGGCACATTAGTCAAAACATATAAAAACGATTATACAAACCGCGATAAAGAAATTGTGTTTGTCGGCCGATTCATTAAAATGAAAAATGTCGAATCGGCCGTTAAGGCATTTGCCAAACTGACTGATCCAACGTTCAAACTTGTGCTCATCGGCGAAGGTCCAACTGAACCGATTCTAAGAAACCTTGTCAGGGAATTGAGGCTTGAAGATCGGGTGGAATTTATACCGACCATGGCTCAAAAAGATCTGTATCGCAGAATTGCCAATTGCTCGTACTTTATTTTGCCAAGTTGGACTGATATTTCACCAAATCAAATTTACGAATGTATGGCTTTCGGTATTCCATTTCTTTTGACCCAAGAAAATTATTTGAGCATCAATAAGTATAATTTCTTAAAGATAGATCCGAAATCTGTTGATGATATTGCTGAGAAAATGAACCGGCTGCTCGATCCAAAACAATACGCTGCTTTTGTCGAGTCTCTGTCGCATATATCAGTGACCAATTCCTGGAGCCATGTTGTCCTTGAACATTTAAAACTTTTCCATGAATATTCTTAGCATTGGCACTGATCGAAAATTATTTGTAGATGGAAGCGCTGTCCGGGAACGCACAGCGGAGTACGGCAGGCTTTTTGATGAATTGCACATTATCGTTTTTGCTAAACGCTCACTGCATCTCGAGCCTTTTTTGATTGCACCAAATATCTGGGTGTATCCGACTAATTCTAGTTCAAGATTTTTATACATGCGTGATGCCCGAAGAATTGCGAAGCATATAGCAGCAGAGCGGAAATATACCCAAGCAAACACTGTCATAACCGTTCAGGATCCATTTGAAACAGGCAAGGTTGGGCTTTATTTGAAAAAGACATTGGGCTTGTCGCTTCAGGTTCAAATTCATACCGATCTCTACAGCTCCTATTTTAAGAAAGGGGCACTCTTAAATCGTTTACGTCTCTACTGGGCACAAAAGATTTTGCCTCAGGCTGACGAAATTCGAGTTGTCTCTAAGCGCATTAAGGAATCATTGCTAAAGCGAGGTATAGCTCCGGATAAAATTGATGTGCTGCCTATTTACACAGCTGTGCCTGTTTCCCAAGCTCAATCTGATGCTCCCTCAAAATATCCTCAGTTTAATTTTAGAATACTGATGGTTGGTCGATTAACTCAAGAAAAGAATATTGCTTTTGCGTTAGCTGTGTTTAAGGATCTTCTTAAGAAATATCCTAAAGCAGGTCTCATTATCGTCGGCGAAGGTCCTGAAAAACAGACATTAATGTATCTGGCTCAAAAGCTCAATATAGCTTCATCAGTTGTCTTCGAGCCATGGCAGCAAGATCTTTCTTCTTTTTATAATTCATCTGAGATTTTCCTACATACCTCACTATATGAAGGATATGGCTTGGTATTAATTGAGGCCGGACTTGCCGGCATGCCAATCGTTACTTCAGATGTCGGTATCGCTGATGAAATATTAAAAGACGGTATTAATGCTCTGATATATCCTGTTAATGATAAGAACAGCTGTCTTCGAAAAATTATGAGGATTCTTGAGAATAACCACATTCGTCATCAATTTAAAATGCGTCTTAGCGAAGATTTACCCAAGGTACTTCTTAGAGATAAAGAGCAGTATGTGAAGCACTACAGTCAGCTTTTAGAAAAAGCCCATAAGCAGTATCATCAATAATATGCATGTATTAGTTATTACTCAGAAAGTTGATAGAAATGACTCAAACCTAGGATTTTTTCACCGTTGGCTTGAAGAATTCTCACGACAGGCTGATATGGTCACTGTCATCTGTCTCGAAGAAGGCCAGCATGAATTTAGTCATCGGGTACGAGTACTTTCATTAGGCAAAGAGCATGGCCAATCACGGTTCAAATATCTTTGGCGATTCTACCGATATATCTGGAAAGAAAGAAAAATGTATGATGCCGTGTTTGTTCACATGAATCCCGAATATATTGTATTGGGTGGACTATTGTGGAGAATGATGGGTAAGAAAATCGTATTATGGTACACACATAAAAGCGTCGACCTTAAACTTAGAATTGCAGAGAAACTTTCCAATAAAATATTTTCTTCATCGAAAGAAAGTTTTCGGATCGCAAGCCCAAAGGTTTCATTTTTAGGCCATGGCATTACTACGCATGATTTCCCATTTAAAGCAAAAACTCCACATGATGTATGTACTATCCTTCACGTTGGTAGAATTAGTCACATTAAAAACTGTGAAATACTTATTGAGGCAGCACACATACTTACAAAGTCTCTTAACAAAAAAATAAAAGTCATCTTTATTGGTGAGCCTATAAAAACTGAGGACAAGATCTACAAGGAAAATCTGCTGAAGCTTATTGAAAAGTATAATCTTAATGATATTGTTCACTTTGCTGGCTCTGTGCCAAATAGAGATATTAAAAATCACTATTACAAGGCTGATGTTACAGTCAATCTTTCACCGACAGGGGGTATGGATAAGGCTGTCCTTGAATCGTGGGCAACAGGTACACCGGTGGTGCTCTTTAATGAAGCTTTTAATACATTTCTCGGCACCTACAAAAAGGATGTACTGTGTCACTATCAGGATTCTGCAGATGTAGCTCAAAAAATAACACACATCGCTCTACATCCTAATTCTGGGATGGTACATGAATTGAGTAAAAAGGTCGCACAAGAATTCTCACTTGAAAAACTTATTACGACCCTATGTCAGGCGCTTCAATAAAAACCATTTGCTTTTTTGGTATTTATGACAAAGACTATTCTCGAAATCGAGTTTTAGCCCGAGGTTTTGGTGAAAATGGTATTGAGGTTATTCATTGTTCCGTAAATCCACGCGAAGTTCGAGGCATAAGAAAATATTGGAAATTGTTCAGGGAAGCCAGAAACATTAAAAGGAGATCATGTGATGCAATCTTAGTAGCATATCCAGGGCATACCGTTGTCTGGCTAGCAAGAATTATTTTCCCGCGCCAGCTCATTATTTTTGATGCATTTTTGTCTCTGTATGATTCAAATGTATTTGATCGACAGGTGTATAAGCCATGGAGCCTCCGAGCGCGCAGAGATTATTTCTTAGATTGGTATAGTGTTCGATTGGCACATCATGTACTTCTTGATACCCATGAGCATATCGCATATTTCATCGCGCATTATGGAGGCAATTCAGGTAAATATATTCGTGTTCCAATCGGAGCCGATGAAACCGTTTTTTACCCGCGGCAGCGCAGATCGCCCCAAGTAGGTCTGACCGTGCATTTTCACGGAAATTTTATTCCACTTCAGGGTGTAAAATATATAATCGAAGCCGCTCAGTTTTTGGAGGATGAGCATGTTATCTTTTCGCTTATTGGCTCCGGTCAGGATTTCAAAGAAATTCAAAAGATAATTCACGAAAAGCAGCTTGAGCGTACAGTTATCCTTCATGGTAAAAAATCACTTGAGGAGATACCCCAATTTATTTCGAATGCTGATATTTGTCTCGGTATTTTCGGAAATACTGAGAAAACCCAGAGAGTTATACCTAATAAGGTTTATGAATATATGGCTATGGAAAAGCCTATTATTACCGCAGATACTGCCTCGATTCGAGAGCTTTTAACAGACGGGAAGAATGTGGTATTGTGTAAGGCAGCTGATCCTGAAGACTTGGCCCGTAAAATCATACTGCTCAAGGGGAATACTCTTCTTGCTCATACGATCGCAACCGCAAGTCATCATTTGTTTAAGACATATCTGACATCAGCCGAAATTACTAAATCATTACTTCAGGAACTTCGTATATGAAAAAGCATACTATTCTGGTCACTGGCGGAGCTGGTTTTATCGGTTCGCATGTAGTAGATGAACTTATAAAAAGCGGGCATCGTGTTGTTGTTCTCGATGATCTTTCGGGAGGATACAAGGAAAATGTTAATCTTAAAGCTCAATTTGTGAAAGGCCGTATTACCGATAATCGACTTATTAATAAGCTATTCAAGAAACATTCTTTTGAATACGTTTTTCATATAGCGGCATATGCTGCAGAGGGATTAAGTCACTTTATTCGAAAGTTTAATTATGAAAATAACCTCATCGGCAGTATAAACATCATTAACGCATCGATAAATCATAAAGTTCGATGTCTGGTATTTACATCATCAATTGCAGTCTATGGAGCAAATCAGTTACCGATGCATGAAGATATGACACCAACTCCAGAAGATCCCTATGGAATTGCAAAACTGACGGTTGAACAGGATCTTAAGGCAGCCCATGAAATGTTCGGTCTTAATTCTATAGTATTTCGTCCCCACAATGTCTATGGTGAACGCCAAAACATTGCTGACCGGTATAGAAATGTCTTGGGTATTTTTATGAATCAAATAAGACATCGTAAGCCACTCAGCATATTTGGTGATGGTAAGCAGCAAAGAGCTTTCACTCATATTGCCGATTTGGCACCAGTTATTGCAGAATCAATTTTCAAACCTAAAGCCTTCAATCAAGTATTTAACATTGGCGCCGACAAGCCCCATACAATTAATGAGCTTATTACTATTATTGGCAAAGCGTTTGGAATAGCTTCACCTAAGGTAAAATATTTTCCTGCCCGAAATGAGGTGAGACAAGCATATGCTGATCACTCAAAAGCAAAAAAAATTCTTGGATATAAAGATGCAATCAGTTTAGAAGATGGAGTAACCCGTATGGCTGCATGGGTTAGGCAACAAGGTGTACCCATGAGCAAAAAATTCAAAAATATAGAGATTCAAGAAAATCTTCCTTCAGCTTGGAAATAATATGTTTTACTTTTCAAATTCAGGTAAGCGTGGATTTACCAATATTACCGCTGTTGATTATGATGCATATTGGAAAGAACGAGGTTTCAAAATAAATGAAAAGCTTAAGGAGCGGGAAGTCATCATTCTAAATGAAATTCCGGCACATGCAAAAGTCTTAGATATTGGTTGCGGCAACTCTCTCTTGCCTGTAAGGCTCAAAGAAAAAGGATGTGATGTAACTGTTGCAGATATTTCGACAGTAGTTCTTAATGAATATAAAAAGATAGGGTTCAAGACATTACATATCCATCTTGAAGATACGGCTCATCTCCAATTTGCTTCACCATTTGATTACATTATTATGAGTGAAGTTCTTGAGCACACTCGAAATCCTGAAGAGATCTTAACTGCTTTGAGACCCTATACTCGAACATTCGTCCTGACTATTCCAAATAGTGCATTTTATCGATACCGATTTCACCTCATGTTTACCGGCACATTTATTCGTCAGTGGGTTCATCATCCTGGAGAGCATTTGAGATATTGGTCGCATACTGATTTTCTAGCATGGCTCAATGCTTTTAATTTTAACGTTAAAAAAGCTGTCGCTTCCAATGGTTTTGATAGTATGGGTATCCCTTTTTATACCTATTTCCCAAATCTTTTTGGGCACCAAATATGTTACTTTGTAGAAACATAAAAATCCGCTATGAATATTTCCTACATTGCACATATTAGACTTCCAACGGAGAAGGCTCATGGTATTCAAACTATGAATACTTGTTATAGTTTGGGAACTAAAGGTGCTCATGTCGAATTGGCTATTCCTACTCGACGGAATACGATTGATGAAGATCCCTTTACGTATTATGGTCTTAAAAAGAATTTCAAAATCAGGAGACTTTTTTCACCTGATTTGATCCGTTTAGGCATGTGGGGCTATCGCTTACAGCATGCCTTGTTTATTTTTTCTGCGATAGTATATGGGTTAAGAACTCGATCTGATATATATTATTCACGCGATGAAGTTATCCTCTTATTTCTCCGGTTTACCGGTAAACGTGTTGTCTGGGAAACCCATGAAGGGCGGTATACATTCCTTAGCCGAATTATTCTTAAGTACATAACGGGTGTGGTGTGTATTAGTAAGGGTTTACAGCAGTTTTATCAAGAAAAAGGAGTACCTGCCTCGAAGATATGTGTCGCCCATGACGCTGTCGATATAGCTAAATTTAATCTTTCGATACGACAGCAGGAAGCTCGTGAGAAAGTTAATCTGCCAACTTATAAGAAAATAGTCACCTATACCGGGAGTCTCTATCTATACAAATGGAAGGGAGTAAATGTATTACTTGATGCTGCAAAAAAATTGAATGATGATTATATCACCGTCTTGGTTGGAGGTAGTAAAAAAGAGATTGCCGCAATTAAAGAAAAATATCCTAGCAATACTATCATCTGTACTGGTCATCGGCCGCATAATGATATTCCATACTATCTTAAAGCTTCTGATGTCTTAGTTATTCCAAATCAGAAAGGTGATATTATATCTGAACGTTTTACGTCCCCAATGAAATTGTTTGAATATATGGCCAGTGGCGTACCTATCGTTGCTTCACAGCTGCCTTCTCTCGAGGAAATTCTCTCATCGCATAATTCGGTATTAGTTCAATCTGATAATGTCCAAGCCTTGGCCGATGCTATCAAGCATATAACAACGGATCCCTTATTTGCGGAGGATATTCAAAGACAGGCGCTTCGAGATGTACACCAATATACCTGGGATCATCGAGCTGATGTTATATATTCTTTTCTGAAAACATGTATTTCATAAAAAAATTGTATTCCGATATAGTGTTTGCATTGCTCTATGGAGCGACATTTTTCTCTAAAGTAAAAATAGTAGCAGCCTCATTTCTATTTCCATTTAAAAGAATATTTAAACTCACTAAGCCCAAAGCAATTCTGGTTACCCTGAAGGTCCTCGGAAAAGTCTTTCACTTTTACATTACAGATAGTTCTGATCTTGCTGTCTTAAAAGAAGTCTTTCTTTACAAAGAATATGTAGTTCCAGAAAAAGATCAACCTCACATTATTTTTGATATAGGAAGTCATGTCGGCGTAGCTGCATTATATTTCCATCTCATCTACCCTCAAGCAAAAATATTTGCCTTTGAACCTGATCCACAAACGTTTCGTAAGTTAGAGCAGAATACTAAACAGTTTCCGGAAATTCAGCCATTCAACATGGCTTTGAGTAACAAGGAGGGAATAAGTAAGTTCTTCATCTATCCCGGTAGTACTATTTCATCATCACTTATAAAAAGACAAGATAATCAAAAAAGTATTATGGTGCCGATTAGAACTTTAGAATCTGTCATGAAGCAAAACACGGTATCATCCATTGATCTTATAAAGTTTGACGTTGAAGGTTCTGAGTATGAACTGCTTAGGGATTTTATTGGAAAATATAAGCCCAAAATGCTTATCGGTGAGGTACATCTGGACCTCATGTCTGTACCCGAGCAGAGATTTATTGATATGTTTAACGGATATACTATTATAAAGAAACCGATTAATAAGTATCGATACATTATTAATGTAACTCAATCATGAATATTAAAGATACTAATTTTTTCAATAAAGAAAGCTTGATATATTCAGAAAAAAGATATCCGGCCATTGCTAAGAGCTACACCCAATTTTTCTTTAAGGAACGTCTGAGGCTTACCCTTAGTATTTTGAAAAGGATAACAATAGAAAAAAAAGATCTTTCTCTTTTAGAGATTGGTTGCGCCGACGGTGTTGTTTTAAAAGAAATACAGGCTACACTTCCTGGCACATTCTCTAGTTCGATTGGTATCGACATTTCACCTGAAATGATTAGAACTGCAGAGGAGAAATACGGCAGTACAGGCATTGTGTTTAAGGACAGGGCAATATATTCGGATACTACCAGGAAAGATTGTATTATTGAAATTGGGGTTATTAATTATGCCTCATTGAATGAAGAGCTTGATTACATATTTTCACATCTTGATAATAACGGTATTGCCATAATTTCTTTAGCCGGCACCGGTTCGTTGTGGGATAGAAGAAGAAAGACTGCCGCAGGATTTAAGACATTCCTATCATACCAAGAGTATGAAAAGGCTATTACGCAGAAATTTACTATAGTCCAGAGCCTTCCTGTTGGTTTGCCCATACCGCTTATCTGGAAAGCTCCGTTTGTAGGACGTATTATCGAGTCTAGTGTAGAAAAAATAGCACGGCCACTTGTACCCAGCCTTTTTCACGAAAAGATTTACATTCTTAAACTCGCACCCAAGAATCAGGAATAAGATCTTTAGTGTTAATATCTGCGCCGAACCATCTTTGAGGGGCGATAACTATTTTTTGCTTATTTTGATTAAGCCAGGCTCCCCACCATGAAAAAGAACTATTTGCTACGATATTGTGTTTGCACATGCTCATGAGGAGGAGTTCTTCAGGACCAGGAATATTATTTTTTGATACATAGGTTACATTCCCAGGAATAGCGAGTTCCGATTCCACCCAAGCAATATCGTCTGAAAAAACAAAAAAATGAGGGGTGCTGATGTGGGAGCATATATATGTAATAGCTTTTTGGTAATATTCAGGTGAACAGGTACCATGTTTCTGGTTGGTATTCGAATTGCTGACATAATCTCCGCGCCGGACATGAATTGAAATTGCCTGCGTTTTACGTATGATTTCTTGTACAAGCTTAGCAGGAGCCGAAAATTCATGTTTGAGACTGAATTCATTCCTGATAATTTCTTCGATTGACTGGAAATATTTTTCGCTCTGCCATATTCCTGAAATATAGCTGTTATCACGTATCGCCTCAGTCATTTCTTTCTGGAAAGTGAAAGATGGCTCAAGAATAATTTTCCTTAGATTGAGAGGTTTGTGTGCATCGATTATTCTATATATCCTCCGCAAAGAGATCTGTAAAAAGCTTTTATCATACATTTTATTGAAACCAAGATTCTTTTTATCTTGAGTTGAAGCTTCTGCTAGAGATATCTTGAATTTGTGTAACTCAAAAGTGCGTTTAGCTTCACCAGACCCAATATTAGTGTAATAGTCGGTATCAAGCCTAACTTCAAGGCCGGTTTTCTCTTTAATTGCTCGGGCAAAGGCATATTGAAACATTTGGTTGCCTAGTCCGCCTGAAATTCTGACAATGATCATATTATTTGAAGTATGTACTATATTTCTCTTTGTTTTCTAAGATATATTTAGGCAGATCGCTTTCATCAGTCCAAAATGTAAATGTTTTTCTGCCGATAAAGTCCTGATTGTTCATGATTTTGTTCTCAATATCTGATTTTATGTCTGTTGTATTATATTCCTGATGACCATATGATTCGAGCTTTTTTCTTATTTGATCTGCTCCGCCCATATTCGTGAAATGCCATCCGCCGTTTTGTAAGTATATGTATTTGGTTTTACGTGCAGTTCTGAGGTGATTGAGGCAGGCATCTTTAATATTTTTATACTGAGTAACCAATGTTCCTGCCCAAGGTTCATTTGAGCGATTATTAAAGTAGTAGGCATATACTTTTTGACGTAACTTAAATATATCATTTTTACTGTAATCTATGAGCAGCTGTGGGTTCCATATTTCATCAACATCACCCACGAAGCATATGTCATTTTCGTTTAAACCAACCAAAGCTTTTTTAATGGACTCTTTTTGGTAAAACTCTTTGAACCAATGAATTGCCCCCTTTGCTATGTTATTACTCGTCAGTGAATCGTTGATGATTTGTTTATCTAAAGCACTCATGTTGGGATTGTGCTTCAATCTGTCTCTCAATTCGTCTTGATTTTTGGGCACATCACGAGTGACATGGTGAATGATTTTATGCTGCCACTTTTTAAATCGATCTTTATTTTCTTCAAAATACAGTGGCTTAGGCTTTCCAGAAAATGTTTCCGTTGCTTCTACGATTACGAAATAATCTACATAGGGGTCAAGGATTTGCATTCGAAGTTCAAGTAAATCAAATTCATTTAAAAATGTAACAACATCATATATCTTAATGTTTTTTCTATACTGAGCCATTTCCTGCGGAGATAGCCAAGATTTTTTTGCCTTATATTCATTGATATATTCCCGAGCTGTCTTTATTTTTTTCTTAAAGAAATAAGATATATGTGAAAATTTCCTGGCTTTCTTTAAGGCAGTGCGTATTAATGGTTTCATCGATGGTGGAATTCTTTTCCGAATAGAGACCGGAACTTTTTCCTTAAATAAGGTAATGGCATCAGGCGGCTTAATCATGGTCATATCTGGATCAATCGGGCGTAGCATAGTGGCTGATGGTTCAAAACTTGAAGCCCATATGGTATGAAGTGCTCTTTCGACAATATATGCTTCACCCGGAAAAAAGACATAGGAAACAATTACTCTTAAATTCTCATAAAAAACCTTAGGAAATTTGAGAATATGGGCTTTAGGTACGATATACATTGCTCCCGGAGCAAATCGGGTATATCTAGGCAAAATTGGGTGTCTAAAGCAGAATTCAAGAAAATCATTATAGCTGTCAAAATATTTTAAAGGATGACCGGGAGCTTTGAGGTATAAACTATTATTGATTTCACAAAAACCGCCATCGGCAGAGAAGAAACCTTTGGGCCATTGTGGATTATGCATCTTAATATCTTCAAGTGACGTAAAGTACTCATTATTCATTACTCTCTCAAAATACTCTCGTCGGACGTGCCGTGGAAACATATTGCCTTTGCCGAAAATAGTCGTCTCTGGCAAGGCATCATAATTATCTATAATAAATGTCAGATAGTCGCTGATATTATGCCCGGTGTGTTTGCTTCGTATTACCTTGCTTATATCAATAGTTTTTGGGTATTCACTTTTCTCGCTTTGATCATAAATTACATAGGTATCGGTGAGGTCTGGAATCCAGCGTATATCATTATTGTAATGTGAGACAACAAGAAAATTCTTATGGATCCTGGGAAAAAAGTATTCCTTATGAGTGTTAATGTACTCATCAAGTTCTTTTCGGCATGATTCTGCATTTTGCAAGCTTCCGTTTCTATCCTGATACATCCAGCCTGAAATGATATTATAGCTGCAGCCCCAATAGCCGTCTGAGGTATTGTACTGAGACCAATATTTAGGCGCAATACAATATCGCAGATCTTTATTAAGCCAAGCAGGCAGGCAGGCAAAGCTCGAATTCGAAAGAATGAGATATTTAGCATTTTTAACGATAACGTAATCTTTTGAAATACTGAAGTGAAAAACGTCATAATTGGGAAAAAACTTCTTAGCAGTTGCCACATCATCGGTAATAACCACAAATGTTAAGTTTTTATTTACCTTGAGTGTGTTTTTAATAGCATCGTCCCAATATTTCTGGGGAAGGAACACTCTTTTATTTTGAACGTACTCATTACCGCGAAAATTAATGACACAGATGTTTTCATCTGCGTAGTCATAACATTCATGCTCTTCTTTTACTTTGAGCCATTCTCGGATTTCGCCTTTTCGGTGCAGGATATACTGTTCATCCTGCATGACCCCGTCTATTTGAGTATTATCCGGAATATCGACAAGATGCTTGTCGAACGTTCGAATATCAACCCCATTTTCGGGATGAACAATTTTCCGCTCAACATAGTAGTTTTTTATACCTTCTGGCAAGGAAGTCGGTGGTCCACCCTCGGGACCTTTTCCGCCGATAACTACTCTACCAAAATCGAGATTGAAAAAATCAGCTCCTTTAAATTTCTCAGGAGATTTGATGCCAAATTCATAACCTTTGTCCTTAGCAATAACCCGTGTGGTGACGTAACACCACAGCTGATTTCCAAGCCCCTGGCCATTGTATAGTTCCGTAACGATCATATCCTTCCAAGCAATTTCTTAATTCGAAATTTCAGCATAAAGAACCGAGGCATGACTTTTTTATTGTCGTGAAAACCAAAGGGTTCTAGGTCGGAATCCTCTAGACTTTTTTCACAACTAAATTTTGCTGCCACGGATACCGGCGCAAATTTTATACCAGCATCTTCCAACTGCTTTCGATAATAGACACACATAATCCCGTCCTCATTGTAGAAACCGGTGCCATTGTCAGTAAAGGGCAGATTCATATCATGAAGTATTCGGAGCATTCTTTTGCTTCTCAATGAGAATCCGCCGTTTCCAACCCGGACATTGACGCCTTCATTGGTAAAATGGACATTTTTTGGCCAAGGCGCACCAATATAGTCATACTTTAAAAATTCATAATCCCATTTATGTGGTCGGAGAATATAGGCGTTATTATGGACGATGATGATATAGTCGCTATCAATATATTCCCATAGATGATAGGCCATAAACTTACTGTAGTCATTTTTGTTTTTTGGATCTTTGCTTTGAAGTTGACCGGGCTTACACTGTTTAAATGTGATTTTAGGATTCAAATTCTCTGGTTTTGTGTGTGAAATGAGTACGACATCATGAAAGCGCATACCCTGCATTGAAATCTCAAGGGCTTTCATACCGCTTGTTGGATCAATGCCGGATACCGCTACGAGGGTTACATCTCTGGTTGTCTTCTCATTAAACTTTTTACCGACATAGTCGAGCTCGTGATTAACTAATTCATTCGTTATTTCTGTTTGCGAAGTTTGATGACGGCCTATTCTATTCACGACACTAATAGTATTAACAATTTTTGGTTCTCCGAATTTGTCATAGCAGCGCTTATAGTAATCGACATCCATGTACCACTTGAGGTTTACATCAAAGAGCAAAGGATTTTGATTCTTAATGGTTAAGACCGAAGGGGAACTGATAGTATTTCTGCCGAGGTGAATCTTTTGATTGTATTTTGGATAAAACGGTCTAAAGAATTTCCAGCCGTTTTTAGTATGAATACAGGCAGTGACGAGCCAGGTATCTTTATTAAGATCAAAGTTTTTAGCAATAACCGCTAGAGCATCCTTGCCATATAGAAAATCGTCGAGACAAAGAAGTTTGAGAATTTTTCCTGTACCATGTTTGATAACATTATTAAAGTTTCGGCACATTCCAATGATCGGATCATTGTTTTTATGATACTCAATACTGAGTTTATCTTTATAGGCATTGCAGACATCCCTGATGGCACTGTCTTTGGAATAATCAGATATAACTACATTAAAGTCTGTAAACGTCTGCTTGAGCAGAATATCAAAATTATACTTCAAAAACTTCGCTCCTAATCCGTGCATCTCATATGTCGGAATACACACGCTTATCAATGGATTTTTTTTACTCATATAATTTTTTGATACCTTCTTTTATTGAGACTAATGGTTTCCATCCCGGAATTTTCTGGCCCTTACTCCACGGTATCATAACTTCTCGCGGTCGGTAGTCTTTCTTGCTCCAATTAATGTTGAGTTTAAATCCGGTAGTCTGTTCGAACAGTTCAGCCAGTTTCTTTAATGACATCCGCTCATTCGATGTGATGGCAAATGATTTTCCTTTAAGCTTTTTCTCACTGTCTTTATTCAGAAGTTCGATCATTGTGGCGTATCCCTCGATAACATTATCAACAAAACTCATATCAAGGATTTGTTCACCAGGTGACATATCAAGTGGCTCCTTGGATTTGCTTATCTTAAGCCAGAGATTAAATATCTTTGATCGGGTATCATTTGGTCCGAAAGTATCACTGAGCTTAATAGTTACAAAATTAAGCGCTGAAGTTTCAGTATAATACTTTGCAATATCCTCAAATGCTTGTTTCGTTGCGGCATAGAGGTTAACCGGTGAATACTCCGCATCATTATAGTGCTGCCAGAATGTGCCGGTATTTATAAACCAAGGAATTGAACTTTTAACCGAGGCTTCGAGTACAGCCGTAGAAAAATAGACATTAGAATCAATCAAGTTCTTAATATCTTCAGATTTGTGCTGGGCCAGAAAGAGGGAAGCTAAATGGATAACCCCGTCAAAATGTTCTGTCTGCATATGTGAAATCAAATCAGTGACACTGTCGTTAAAGACATGGAGCGTAACGTTTTCTTTTTTTAAAGTATCTGTGTTAGTGCTTGGCCGGACTAGGACATGTACAGAGTGATTGTCTGTAACTAATCTTTTAATCAGATGACTGCCAATGAATCCGGTTGCACCTGTGACTAATAGTTTCATACGTTAGGCTTTATAAATAAAAGGGGATTTAAATTCAGCCAAGCTTGGAAATTCCTGGTCACGTTTTGAAACTATAGGGTGGGCTACAGGCCAGTTAAAACCAAAAGAATCAAATCTAATACCACCTTCATGTTCGGCGCTGCGCATGGTCGACTGTAAATATGTTGTGCATGAATTATCCTTGAGAGCTAGAAATCCGTGGGCAAATCCAGAAGGAATGTAAATCATCCGGTGATTTTCACTTGATAATTCAACCGTCTCATACTGTCCATATGTTGGTGATCCTGTACGTAGATCAACAACAGCATCGAGAATTGCGCCAGAGGGCACATATACGAGCTTGGCATGATCTTGGTTTGGAATTTGAAAATGCATGCCGCGGATGACATTCTTTTTAGAAATGGAAAAAAAGCTTTCTTCAAATATCGAAACAAGGCCATGTTCCACAAACGTATTTTTGTGGAAAGGTTTTGTGAGCAGGCCGCGTTCGTCGCTGAAGACATCAGGTTCAATAATATATAAGTCTTTTAATTTTGTTGGTATGATCTTCATTGTGTAGCCCAGGCAACACGTGCCCGTTTTGCGTTATTAATATACTCCTCAAGATCCTGTTCAGTTACCAGTTCTTTTTGAACATAAAATTTATTATACCAAGTCACCGTTCTCTCGAAGGTCTTGTGGCTGTTCCAAATACTTTTCCATTTAAGTTTTGTGCGGGCTTTCTTTGAATCAAGCATCAGAAAGCGGTCCTCATGAAACGCGTGAGGATCTTCCTTTATTTCATACATAAAAGAATCCCAATGTGTTTTTGCATGTTCAATAACTTTGTATACGGGAATGGCATGTTCATTTGTTGGCCCAAAGTTCCAGTTATCAGCAAATTCTTTATGACCCTGCAGTAATTTTGAACCAATATGTAAATACCCGCTCAATGCTTCAAGGACATGCTGCCATGGCCGAGTTGCTCGGGGAAATCGAATGGTAACAGTACGGCCTTTACTAGCTGCCTTCATAAGATCCGGAATCAATCGGTCAGCAGCCCAATCACCACCGCCGATGACATTACCAGCACGAACATTGGCGATAAGCGTAGTATGCTTTTTACCGTAGTCATCCGGATTAAAATAAGAATGTCTGAAAGCATGAGAGACAAGTTCAGCGGCACCCTTTGATGCACTATATGGATCATTGCCGCCCATTGGATCAGTCTCAATATAGCTTTGAGCTTTCCCAGTATTGCGGTAACACTTATCGCTTGTAATATTAACAATAGCTTTGATATTTCCAACCTTGCGAGCGCTTTCGAGAATATTTACAACTCCCATAATATTTGTTTCAAACGTGTTCACCGGGTCAACATATGACAAGCGGACAATAGGCTGGGCGGCCATGTGAAAGATGATATCGGGCTTATATTTTTTTATTGTAGACAGGAGTTTCTTTTTATCGAGGACATCACCGGTAATAGATTTGATTGGGAGTTTGAGAAGTTCAAAATGGCTTGGTGTTGTTGGAGTATTTTTTGAATATCCAATTACTTCCGCACCAAGTTTTGTGAGCCATAACGCCAGCCATGAACCTTTAAATCCAGTGTGGCCGGTAATCAAAATTTTCTTTCCTTTATATACGTTGTTGAATAATCCTTTCATGCAGTAAGATACATATTATTTCCAAGTTTTCCAAAACGCTTTGCCTTCATTCCATAATTTATTGAGATATTTGAGATCTCGTTCTGTATCGACACATTCCCAATTTTTTAAGTGCTTATATACCATGATTTCTCCGGCGGCGGCCGCTTTCTCGAAAACATCATATTCCAAGTCGCAACTTTCGTCATCAGTTGCATACTGCAACAACTTTTTATTGAAGACAAAGAAGCCACCATTGATGAGCCCGGTGGTTGTCTGAGGTTTTTCTTTGAATGAAACCACTCGAGAATCTTTTTCAATAATTTCTCCGAAACGTGATGAAGGACGCACTCCAGTAATGGTCAGCATTTTGCCATGTCCCTTATGAAATTTAATGAGATCCTTAATGTCTATATCAGCAATACCATCACCGTAGGTTAGGAGATTGATGTCATCATCAAGGTATTTTTCTATTTTTTTAAGCCGTCCGCCTTTTAGGGTATTGAGGCCAGTATCAACAAGCGATACTTTCCAATCCATTTCATCATGATCATTAAGAATTTTTGTCTTCTTTGTGCCAAGGTCAATCGTATAATCTGAAGCATGAACATGGTAATTATGGAAGTAGTTTTTTATGACTTCTTGCTTGTATCCGAGACATATAATGAAGTCTTTGAAATTGTAGTGTGAGTATATCTTCATGATATGCCAAAGAATCGGCTTATCGCCAATTCGGACCATGGGTTTAGGTATTTCTCCGGTTATGCTTCCGAGGCGCGTTCCATAGCCGCCAGCCAAGATAATCACTTTCATAATAGGCCAATACTACGATATTTGTAGCGGTTTGCAAAGAGTAGACTGTTCTTCATATAAAATAAAAACCCCGGCCTTTCGGTCGGGGATTTTTTACAAATTATCGCGTTGGTGGTAGTAGGCAATGAGCTCATCGAGTGTAGCGTGCGGCATATACCCAGTACCTGATCGGTCTTTGTATTTCTCGACCCTCTGGTACTCAGCGGCGATCTGGGTGAAGAGATTGCCAGCGATCGTCGGGCCATTCATGACCATCTTTACTGCCGGAATGCCCCAGTTCACAATCTTGGGGGTTAGGGCATAGACTTTCAGCTGGACATTTCGTACCTCCATGACGTACACGATTTGAAGCATGCACCGCAGGAGATGCTCGGGTTGGCTCATAATTGTCAGACTATCCCATTCCTGCTCTAGGGCCAGGGTAATGAGATTATCGCACTCTGTGCCCGTATGAACTGACGGTGGAATGAACAGAATGTCGCTTTCTTCAACACTCAAGCTACGGAGCCGGTCGAGCCATGCCTCATAACCCCCATAGGCAATGCCATGCTTTTTGCATTCTGCCGCGGTCATCTTGTTCAGGACAAGGCGTTTCGTCAGTCTGCCATGGAGCATGTTTCGCCCCAGCTTCAGCTCGATGTCATTTAGTTCAGTCTTCATCACCCCATGGATGAATAAGGCATCAGTCCGTGGCTGCTGGTCGGTAAGGATAAGGAGCATCGCTTGCATCATCGAAAGGGGACTCGATTGATTCATGACAGACCTCCAGTATGGATTTCTGCGGAACTCTTTCCTGACTGTATAACAGATTAGTATTTTGTCAAGAATTCCTCAAATGTTGCTTTGAGATAGGTAACTTGTTCTGAATTTAATCCATGGTGGCAGGCAATGACAAAGGCATTTTCCATGACGTTTTCAGTGTTTGGAAATTTATTTTGAGCCAACCGATGTGGAATTTTATTGAAACCGGGTTGCTTAGTTACATTACCGGTAAAAACTGGTCGAGTCTGGATATTATTCGCTTCAAGGTGTGTCACTAGTTCTAGACGTGTAAACGGTGCATCTTTGGTGATTATAAGAGGAAAGGCCAACCAATTCGTCTCAGTCTTTGGCGTCTGAACAGCCAAAGTGAAATATTTATTATATTTTGTGAAAAATGCAGTCAGATCGGCAAAGTGTTTCTTCCGAGCCTTTGCAAATTTTGGAAGTTTTTTGAGTTGTTCTAAAGCAAATGCCGAAGAAAGCTCCAGCGGTAAAAAGTTATAGCCGATTTCACTGAAGATAAATTTATTGTCATACGGAATTCCGGCGAGTCTGGTTTTAAATCGGTTCTTCATCAGTTCCGAATTTTCCTTTTCGCCAAAGAGGGAAGATTGTCTACCCCAACCGCGTAACACCACTAATCGGTCTGCCCAAGCTGGATCATTAACCATAATCATTCCACCGCCGCCAGCACCGTTAATAATGTGTGAGCCGTAAAAACTTGTAGTTGTGATGTGAGAATAAGTGCCGGTTGGTTTGCCTTTATATTTTCCGCCAAGCGTATCACATGAGTCTTCAATAAACCAAAGCTTATGCTTCTTAGCTAGGGCTGCCAATGTATCCATCTGGGGAATGTTTCCGATGAGCGAGGGGATCATTAAGGCTTTTGTCTTTGGTGTGATTGCTTTTTCAACCTCTTCAATATTTACAAGATAGGTTGCAGGATCAATGTCAACAAAAACTGGTACTAGGCCCTTTTGAATAATCGGAGCGACAACGGTAGCGAATGTTAAAATAGGCGTAATAACCTCACTGCCAGGAGGTAATTGCAAGAGCTCAAATGCCAGTAAATTGGCTGAAGATCCGGAGTTGACCATGACGCCATATTTTTTGCCGAACATCTTAGAAATCTTTCCTTCAAACTCTTTAGTCAGGGCTCCTAAGGCAGTATTTCCCTTTAAAATTTTTACGACTGCATTGATTTCTTCCTTTCCGTGGGCCGAATGTGCATAAGGCACTCTGAGCTTCTTTCCTGTCTGTTTTTTCATATTATTTTTGATTAAAACGGTATCTTATCACATAATCGCAAACTGTCTCGTCTGGGTTAATTTTATAATCATAATTCTGAATATCTGTTTCAACGTTAAATTCTGCAGCATTTTTAATATAATCTTGACTCGTGCCTTGGCGCAGAAAATCAATGTGGACGATATATTTACCTCGGGTTAAATTAAGGACATCAGTCTCACAAATAATTTCACCTTCAGGCTTCAATGTTTCTCCCCACGTCTTAGCTGTAACATCACTATCGAGACGAAGGACTGTCTGTTGTGAGTGTGCACTGTCTACCGTAATAACGATTCGAATATCAGTCAGAGGTTCGTTGAAATTGCTGCCGTACTTCATGGCGATTCTCAATGTATCATCACTTTTAATCACCGCTGATCCTTTTATATTAGATACTTTAATATCAGTAAATCTAATTTCACCGACATTTCGCTTGGTATTAAGCTCGATACTTGTGGCAGACACATTGGCCGAATCAGATTTATTATGCAGGTATTGCTCGACAACTTCCTTGGTATTTCCCATGGCTTTGATTTTTCCGCCTTCCAGTAAAATTGTCCTGGTACAAAGTTTCTGTACTGTAATTAAATTATGGCTGACAAAGAGTACCGTCCGGCCCTCATTCTTTGTGACCTGCTCCATTTTACCCAAACATTTTTTCTGAAATTCTGCATCTCCTACGGCTAGCACTTCATCGACAATGAGAATATCAGGCTCCATGTGAGCAGCTACAGAAAAAGCCAGCCGGACATACATACCAGAAGAATAATATTTAACCGGAGTATCAAGGAATTTTTCCACACCGGAAAATTCTACGATGGCATCAAATTTCTGAGCCATCTCTCTTCGAGTCATCCCAAGAATGGCCCCATTCAAAAATATATTTTCACGGCCTGTAAGTTCAGGGTGAAAGCCTGTGCCGACTTCAAGCAGACTACCGACTCGGCCATAAATTTTCACTTCACCAGTTGCCGGCGGTGTAATCTGTGAAAGAATTTTAAGGAGGGTTGATTTACCAGCGCCGTTTAAGCCAATGATACCAAGCATCTCACCCTTATTAACAGTAAAGTTTACGTCCTTAAGTGCCCAAAATTCTTCTTTTGTTTGGATGCCGGCTATTTCTTTGGCTCTGTTCTTAATAAAAGCGAATGGGCTTTTGAAGACATTGGTAATTACATCTCGAAGGGCGATATAACCTCCTCGCTGATGGTTTATATCATATTTCTTCCCGAGATTCTTTACTTCAATAACTGGTTTTTCCATATATGGTTATACAATATCAGCAAAATATCTCTCAACTTTCTTAAATACATATACTCCTATACACAACAATATGAGGCAGGCCGCAAAAGAAATGCCGATTAATCCCCAATTAATTTCGGTTGTGCCAAGAAGTGTCGCTCGGGCGCTTTGAATAACACCGGTCATGGGATTAAGGGCAAGGAGCCATGAGTATTTCTGAGCAATACTTGCCGGATAGATGACAGGAGTTACGAAAAGGAGCATCTGAATAAAAAATGGCAGGACATAGCGTACATCACGATATTTCACATTTATAGCAGCTAAAACCAGTCCCAATCCAACCGAAGCCATAAATGAAATAATGAGGACAAGGGGTATAACAATAATGCTTTCAAGTTTTGGTACAAATCCATAATAGAGCATCAGGACTACTAAAATACTTGCGGCAATAAAAAAATCTACAAGTTTTGTCAAAACAGACGATAGGGGGAGAATCAGTCTAGGAAAATAGACCTTTGTAATGATTGATTGGTTTGCGATTAAACAGTTGCTGGTGTCACCTAGGGCAGATGAAAAAAATTGCCAAAAGAGTAAGCCTGAATAGACGAAGATCGGGTAAGGCACATTGTCTGAGGGAATGCTCGCGAGCTTACTGAAGAAAACAGTAAAAATAACCATTGTCGCCAGAGGTTGAAATATGGCCCAGGCTACTCCAACAATTGTTTGCTTGTAGCGGACCTTGAGGTCTCTCCAGGTAAAAAAGTAGAGGAGTTCTTTATATCTCCATAGTTCAGTTATATCTCTCAATGAAAAAAGTTTCTTGGGTCTGATTATTGTTAGAGTTTGGCTTTCAGTCATGGGGTGTTTCATTCACAGTAGCAGGGGTGTCACAAGTTGTCAAAAATATGCTACTCTATATACATTATTTAATATTTATATGATGAGAACTTTACAAACATATCTCAAATATATCGTACTTACCGGTATATTTATTATTCCTTTTATCCATCTGATTGTTGCTAACTCTTATTTCTTTCCTTTTATTACAGGCAAGGGATTTGCCTTCAGGATTATTGTCGAAATTATTTTTGGAGCCTGGGCAATTCTAGCCTTAACGCATCCCCACTATCGTCCTAAAAAATCCTGGATTATGTGGAGTATACTGGCTTTTATTGCCATTATTACTTTGGCTGATATCTTCGGCGCAAATCCATATAAAAGTATCTGGTCAAATTATGAGCGAATGGAAGGTTTGATTACCCTTCTTCATCTCGGTGCCTATTTTGTTATTGCGGCGACCGTTCTCTCAACCGAGCGATTATGGAATTGGTTCTGGAACACCTCACTCGCAGCGAGTGTCATTATCATTTTCTATAGTTTTTTCCAAATTTTTGGCTTGATCACTATTAATCAAAGTAGTACACGTCTCGACGCTACATTCGGTAATGCCACATATCTTGCCGTCTATATGCTCTTTCATGTTTTTATTACGGCGTATCTCGTTATTTCAAAGCGCTATTTCCTGTTTATGCCGCATGTTAATAAACTCAAGAGTAAACTGATTGTGGGCATACCGCTTATTCTTCTGCAGGCTATTATTCTCTACAAGACAGCCACTCGAGGAGCTATGCTTGGTCTTATTGCCGGAATCTTGTGTGCTTCAGTACTTATAGTTATCTTCGAACGGCGCCGGCCACGATTGAAAAGGGTAGCTCTTGGTTTTATCGGTGCTGTTCTTATTGTTATCGTTGGATTTTTGGCCGTTCGCCAAACATCATTTGTTCAGAATAGTCCGGTCCTGGTCCGTTTCGCTTCTATCTCAATTAATGACAAAACAACAATTTCTCGTTTCATTTTAGCCCGGATGGCCTTTGAGGGTTTCAAAGAGCGTCCAATACTCGGTTGGGGCCAGGAAAATTTCAACTATGTCTTTAATAAATATTATGACCCAGGTCTCTATGGTCAGGAGCAATGGTTTGATCGAACTCACAATGTTATTACTGACTGGCTTATTGCCGGGGGTGCTCTTGGTTTATTGGCATATCTCAGTTTCTACGCTTCACTATTATGGGGTATTTGGCGCAAACACCGAGGAGAAGAGTATTTCACTATTCCTGAGAAGAGTATTTTGACCGGACTCTTGCTTGCATATTTCATTCACAATCTTTTTGTGTTCGATAATCTCATCAGTTATATTCTTTTCTTGGGAGTTGCCGCCTATGTCTATCGTCGCAGTATTGGTGAAGTAGAAATTCGAGCAGGAGAGCGACCACAGGTAAGTAATCGTTTTATTGCTCCTGTCGCTCTTATTGCGACCATCCTTCTTATATATACTGTTAATGCCAAACCAATTAAAGCCAATACGGCACTTATTCAAGCCTTGCAGACTCATGTGCCAGTAGATCAAAACAATCAAAGTTTAGTCTATGGCGGCGATGCTACCAAGAATCTGGAATTCTTCAAGAAAGTCATTGAATATAAGACCCTGGCTACTCCCGAGGCTCGAGAACAGCTTCTAACAGCAGCTGAGCGGGTAATTACATCCCAGCAGGCTATTACTTCTCGGGATGAATTGGTCCAGTATGCTGTGGGGCAAATGCAAGAGCAGATTAAAGAGACTCCTGATGATGCCCGCTATTATGTTCTCTTTGGATCTTTCTTTAATCGTATTGGTCAGCCTCAATTGGCAATTCAGCAATTTACTGAAGCTCAAAAGTTATCTCCGGGTAAGCAGACGATTTTGTTTGAACTTGCATCAGCGTATGCAAACATGGAGCAATATACAGAAGCAGAGAAGTTCATGAAACAGGCCTTTGATCTTGAGCCGAATTATGAGCAGGCTCGAATGCTCTATGCTGCGAGCGCAATTTATGCCAAGCATGATGCTTTAGTTACAGAGATTCTAAAACCATTACCTCGAAAAACTGTTGTTAATAGTGATCAGCTTATTCAAGCCTATTATCGAACCGGTCAAACTAAGAAAGTGATTGATCTGCTCAAAGAGCGGGTAGCGCTTAGTCCAAATGATATCCAGAACCATATTTCTCTGGCGGCAGGCTATCTTCTAATTGAAGATCGAAAGAATGCCGTTGCTGAGCTCAATAAAGCAGCCGAAATTCAGCCGGCTTTTCGGGCTCAGGCAGATGAGTATATAAAAGAAATCGAAGCTGGCCGAAATCCATAATCTTGACTCCTTACCAGAATTTGATATAATACATGAGTGAGTGCCAAAGGTGGCTCTAACAAATGTAAGCGCATTATCCGCCGTAAGGTGGATTTTGTGTTTTTGGACTTCAATACTTATGGACATGACGGGAGTCGAACCCGCAAGCCTCAATTGGTAAGGTTGAGACTCCTAACCGTAGCATGCCCATGATATGAAATTACCAATTCATACCAGTCCATAGCTTACCAACTCCAAGATAAAATTTCGCTCAAAAAAATCTAAAGAAATAATTAGTGTATACAAAAATGCCGGACACGATGCCCGGCAATCTTGAAAGTCTCAACCTTACCAATGCATATAGTATATACCTGAAGAAATATAGGTCAAGAAACACGATATTGAACATTTTGACTATATAATGTAGACTAGCTTCAGTTGTCTCTAGGCGTGGTTGATGGCCGCACTCACTTTTTACATTTGTTATATAGGAGCTCGCCCCATCAACCGCTCGTGGATGCAACCTCAAGAACACATACTACTCAAAGATTTTACGACCTTTAGAATCGGGGGACCTGCCCGATATTTTGTTGCTGTGAAGAATACTGAAGAACTCAGAGAGGCAATTCAATTTGCCCATTCAAAACAGCTCCCGATATTTGTTTTAGGCGGAGGATCAAATGTCCTTATTTCCGATAAGGGTTTTCCCGGTCTTGTCATTAAAATAGAAATAAAGGGTATTGAATACAAAGAACGAGAAGGGGAAGACGTTGAAGTCATTGTTGGAGCGGGAGAGAACTGGGACGATGCTGTCGGGCACATAGTTTCTCGAGGATTATCTGGTCTAGAAAATCTCTCACTTATTCCCGGCAGTGTTGGTGCCGCACCCGTTCAAAATATTGGAGCGTACGGCGCCGAAGTGAAAGATACTATTTCTTGGGTGGAAGTTTTTAATACAGAAACATATACGCTGGAACAATGTTCAAAAGAACAATGTCAGTTTGATTATCGTGACAGCATATTTAAAAAACCAGAAGGTAAAAAGTATGTTATAACTCGGGTTGGATTTAAGCTTTCAAAAAAGCCGAATGTAAATATAACCTATAAAGATATTAGCAATTATATTTCTGAACATAAGGTGGAAGATCTTTCGATACAGAAAATTCGTGACATTGTTATTGAAATCAGAACAAAAAAGCTGCCGAACTTAAAAGAATACGGCACTGCCGGTTCGTTCTTTAAGAATCCAGTTGTTTTAAAAGAGCAGTATGATGAACTCGTTAAAAAATATTCCGGTTTACCTGGCTTTACAGGGGCTTCTCATGGAGATGTAAAGATTCCCGCTGCCTGGATACTTGATACTCTTTGTAATTTCAAAGGATATCGTGATGGTGATGCTGGTGTTTACAAAAATCAAGCATTAGTATTAGTAAATTTCGGCAGTGCAACGGCTGAAGATATTTCCTCTCTTTCAGAAAAAATGATTGCCTGTGTCAAAGAAAAAACATCTATTACTCTAGAAAAAGAAGTACAAATAATTTTTTAATGTAGTTTCAAAATAAATTTAAAAAAGTTATCCACAAATTTTTTATAAAAATGATTGTGTTAATTTTTTTTGTGTATGATAATTATTAGTAAGCTCATTCGTCAATTATTAGGAGGTCGATAATTGAATGAGTGAAAGTATTTACTCATAAAACTTGTTACTACTATGGCAAAGAAAAAGAAGGCTACAAAAAAGAAGGCAAAGAAAACAACAAAGAAGCGCAAGACTGCAAAGCGCCGAAGATAGTTTTCTCTCGTTTGAATCACATAAACCCCGCTCGGTATCCGAAATGGTACAGGGCGGGGTTTTGTGTTATCATAGGTGCCTATGTTTGGAATGGAAACCATTTTTGGAGATCAAAATTCAAAAACTATAAAAACGCTTGAGCCGATTGTCGAGAAGATTAATGCCTTAGAAAGCACTATTTCTGCTCTTACTAATGAAGGTTTACGAGATAAGACTACCGAGCTCAAGCAGAAGTTAGATCAAGGATCGACTTTTGATGATATCTTGCCTGAAGCTTTTGCTTTAGTGCGTGAGGCAGCTAAGCGGACACTTGGGCAGCGTCATTTCAATGTCCAGCTTATTGGCGGTATGATCATGCACCAAAGCGGTATTGCCGAAATGAAAACCGGAGAAGGTAAGACCCTGGTAGCAACGTTGCCGGCCTATGTAAATGCCCTAACCGGAAAAGGTGTACACATTGTTACGGTAAATGATTATCTCTCACGCCGTGACGCAGTTTGGATGGGACAAATATATTCATTGCTTGGATTAAGTGTTGGTGTTATTAATCACGACACATCGTTTGTGTATGATCCGGCTCATAAGGAACTTGATGAGAAACGTGATGAGGTTGCTTCATTTAAGGTAATGTATGACTTTCTGCGTCCATCAACAAGACGTGAAGCTTATAATGCCGATATTACCTATGGTACTAACAATGAATTCGGTTTTGATTATCTGCGCGATAATATTGAATACGATATTAATAATCTCCGCCAACGCGAATTTAATTACGCTATTGTTGATGAAGTCGATTCAATTTTAATTGACGAAGCCCGCACGCCGCTTATTATTTCTGCTCCAACCGTTGAATCAGAAAACTTATATGTCACTTTTGCCAAGATTGCTGACCAACTTCATGAAGGCAAAGATTATGAAGTCGATGAGAAGCTGCGAGCTATCAGCCTGACGGACGATGGTATCTCTAAAGCCGAGAAAATTCTCGGTGTCGAGAATATCTATACTGATAAAGGCATTAAATATGTTCATCATCTTGAGACTGCGGTGCGCGCCAAGGCACTTTTTAAAAAAGATAAAGAATATGTCGTTAAAGACGATGAAATTATTATCGTTGATGAGTTTACCGGTCGGATGATGCCAGGCCGACGTTGGTCTGAGGGACTTCATCAAGCTGTTGAAGCTAAGGAAAGCGTATCAATTCAGAGAGAAACCAGAACCTACGCTTCTATTACCTTCCAAAATTATTTCAGACTCTATAAAAAACTTGCAGGTATGACTGGTACAGCTTTGACCTCAAAAGAAGAATTTCGAAAGGTCTATGGACTTGAGACCGTATCAGTGCCGACAAATAAACCAATGGCCCGTCTTGACCGAAATGATTTTATTTTTCAGACTGAAATGGGGAAATTCAAGGCCGTGGCTCGAAAAGTTAAAGAAGTCTATAAACGGGGTCAGCCAATTCTTGTTGGAACGGTTTCAATTGAGAAAAATGAATTGCTCGGCCAATTTCTTCAAAGCGAAGGTGTGCCGCACCATATTTTAAATGCTAAAAACCATGAGAAAGAAGGTGAAATTATTGCTCAGGCCGGCCGCAAGGGCGCCGTTACTATTGCAACGAACATGGCCGGCCGAGGTGTGGATATTAAACTAGGCGGACCAGATGCGAGCGATGCCGAGCGTGAAGAAATTAAAAAAGCCGGTGGTTTATTTGTCCTAGGTACTGAGCGTCATGAGGCACGCAGAATCGATAATCAGCTTCGAGGCCGTTCGGGACGACAAGGAGATCCGGGTGAAACTCAGTTTTTTGTCTCTATGGAAGATTCATTGATGCGGGTTTTCGCCTCAGATATGATGAAGGGACTTATGGGACGCTTGGGAGTTAAAGAAGATGAGCCAATTGAAAATAGAATTATTACCCGAGCGCTCGAATCGGCCCAGACAAAAATTGAAGGATTTCACTTCGATTCTCGCAAGCATACCCTTGAATACGATGATGTTTTAAATACTCAACGAAAGAGCGTGTATGAACGCCGTCGAAAAGTATTGCTTGGAGAGGGTGAGGCTCTCAAGCAAATTTTAGAAGAAACACTTACCCTAGAACATGCAGATGAAGAAACAAAAAAGCTTATTGAGGAACGTAAAAAGGTTCTGGGGGAAGCTGAATTTTATAAAGTTGTACGTCGTTTGCTTTTGCAGACAATAGATACGCACTGGATTGATCATCTTGAACTTATGGAATATGCTCGATCTTCGGTAAATCTTCGAGCTTACGGTCAGCGCGATCCCCTTGTGGAGTATAAAAAAGAAGGTTTGAGATTATTTAAAGAAATGCAGGAGAGTATTAATGCTCAGGTATTTTCATTGCTGCCCACTATCGGCGCTGGAATGTTTCAAGAAGAAGAGCAGAAGCTCAAAAATGTGCAGCGCCAGGCCGAACTCCTCGGTGGCTCTGAAACAAGTACTGATGCCGGCGGCGCATCCGGAGTCCAATCTGCTGTAATGGTTTCAAGTGATGGCGAAAAAGTCGGCCGAAATGATAGAATTATCGTAACAAAAGGCAGTGAAGAAAAAGAAATTAAATTTAAAAAACTCGATCAGCATCTTAAAGACGGCTGGGTGGTAAAGAAATAACTGCCATGAAACATCTAACAGACCTTTTTCATCTCTTGGAAGTAACCCGGAAGCAACCCCAGTATGGTTATGCTTTGTGGGGCGGAGATATGAGACTTGGTAATCTTGCAGAACATCACTATTTAGTTACTATAATTGCTTGGCAGCTAGCTTCTGCAGTAAATACAAAAGGTGCGAAAATAGATATTCAGAAAGTCTTGGAATTTTGCCTTATTCATGACCTCGGTGAATTATTTGGAGGAGATGTAGGAATGCTTTATGCTCGTGCAAATCCTAAGGCTCGTGAATATGCTAAAAAATTTGAAGCTGAAAATCATATATATATCGGAAAGTTTTTTGGTAATCAACGTAGGCATTTTTTAGAATTATCAGAGGAAATATTAAATGCTGACTCGGATGAATCTCGAATTGCAAAGATTGCAGATTATTTAGAAATCACTCACTATAAATTTTTCATGGAGAAATTTACTCAAACGGACATTGATTTAGTAGCTAAAAAGCTTCCAAATATGATTGACGGTATGAAGGATATTCTTGCTAAGAGAGAATTAAATAAATTTGTCAAGGAATGGCAGAAATCTATGAGCTCTTCAAAATCATATCGAGATACTATCAGTAAGATAATTAGGTAATTGCTCATTTTAGCTTCAAATAATAGGGCGAGCTATCTAAGTTGCCTTTTAGACAGTTTTATATAGTATAGGACTAGATTTATAGGGGGATAGTTCTTAACGGAGGATCGCTATGATCATGTCAGTTGATTTGGCTGCGGCAGGGCTGATCAATATCAGCTACCCGCTTCAAATTCGAGACAAGGTTGAACAGACTGTTCAGTCATGGAAATGGTTCTGCGAGCTTCACTCGGACATCAAAAAGAGTTTCGCCTACGAGAACGAGGGTAATCTCGATGGAGCCGGTTATGAGCTCAAACTCGATAAGGGCTCGACGAAGGATCTCAAGGAGGACTTCCACTACAATGAAAAGTCCTTTGACCGCCTCAGGCGTACAGCTAATGATTCGAAGGAACCACATGCCTTCTCCTTTATCTTTGATGCCAAGGATTTGGTCCAGGCTCTTACCTCGTTTGTTAGTGATTTTGCAGATGGTCTTGAGGGACTTCTTGATTTGCGGGGGTTTCGCCAAGAAGTGATTGATAGCCGGCCAAACTGGATTCTGCGCTCTCTGCATTACTTCGGTGATCGGCAGCCGGGAGAAATGTTGGCTACGCCGCATGCAGACAAAAGCGGCTTCACGCTTCATCTCTTTGAGAGCCACCTGGGTCTCGAGTATCTGGACATGGCTACTCGTGCATGGAGAGAAATGCCCATGGCCGAAGGTCAGACGGTGATCATCAGCAATCAGCAGCTCCAGTATAAAACACAGGGGCGGTTGAAGGGCTTATGTCATCGAGTGATAGCGACCGAAGAGACCGCCAAGGTCGGGCGCTATTCCATGGTGTTATTTGTGCCTCTTCTGCAGACGCCGAAGTTTGACACAAGGGGCAAAGGTCGCCAGCAGGATTTGCCGCCCGGCTGGAACTACGACATTAGCCATGAGGAATTTTCACAGTACTTTGAACCGCTGTAGCGCCTGACGTCCGTCTAGCGCTTTTTTTATAAGTATATCACATAGACACTTAGTGTCCAAATTTAACTCTATTTTATTATTTATTTATAAAGTTTTTAAGTTCAATTATCTATAATTCGTTGGACACTTAGTGTCTCAACTTATGAGAAATATCGAACTTTCAGTCGGCAGTTACTATCATTTATTTAACCGAGGTGTGGATAAAAGATTAGTCTTTCTCGATCAAGATGATATCGGCCGGTTCCTTTTAAGTATGAACCTATTTAATTCGACTATTCCTCTAGGTAGTATCTACCAAAGTAATTTAGTGAAAAAGAAGGAAGAACGTGGACACTTAGTGTCCAAACCAGTAGAAAGGCTGGTTGAGTTTATATGTTATTGTCTAAATCCTAATCATTATCATTTCCTCATTCAACAGCTTGCTGATAAGGGAATAGAGAAATTCATGCACAAGCTCGGAAATGGATATACAAAATATTTCAATCATAAATACAAACGCACAGGCTCTCTATTCGGAGGAAATTATAAATCAGTTTTAATAAAGTCAAATGAACAACTTTTACATACAAGTGCATACATAAATCTGAACAATAGGATTAGTGAAAAGGGAAGTATATTTGATCTATCTAAATCAAGCTGGGGCGAGTATATCTCTAATCAAGACGGAATATGCAATAAAGATATAATCCTTGAACAGTTCACTGATAGTCAGGTCTATAAGTCTTTTGCTGAGAGTTCCTATATAGATATTCAAGAAAGAAAAATACTAAGAAAAGAGCTTGAAATATGGGGAGTGGACACTTAGTGTCTATAAGCTATACTAAAGTTGTAACAAATCCCAATCCTATCCAGTTATAACAGGTGTAAAGGTCGGCAAAATGAACTAGTGGACCGGGATGGGTAGGGAAAACCCATCCTGTAACCATATCAATGGAAACCCATAAAGAAAAAAGTGATAGCGAATTATTGGCCCTGTCGGTCAATCACCCATCTGCCTTTGGCATTTTGGTTGACCGCTATCAGAAGGAATTCCTACGTAAAGTAACATTCATTTTAAAAAATAAGGAAGAAGCCGAAGACATAGTCCAGGATGCTTTTGTAAAAATCTACACGCACGCTTCGAAATTTAAGGTTCAGGAAGGAGCCACCTTTAAATCCTGGGGCTACAAAATTCTTTTAAATACCTGTTATACCTACTGCAAGAAGAAGAAACGTGAACAGCAGTTTCGAGAATATATTGAAATCGATGCGGATCTCGTGTTTTCAGAAAATGAATTTGAGAAAAAATTTGATCTTGATCAGACCTTATCAATTATTTCAAAAATCCCTGTGGCTTTAGCTCGAATGCTGACCCTGACCTTGCTTGAGGGAAAAACGTACGAAGATATTGCTGAAATAGAAAATCTTACACCAGGCGCAGTCCGGACCAGAATGCATCGAGCTAAACGAGAATTTGAAAAAATTCAACAAGAATATGCAAAGCCATGAATTAAAGCAAAATATTATGCGCCGAGTATATACAGTCTATCTATTAAAGACTGTTGCTCAGCCGCTCCTCTTTGAACTAGCGCTCATTGCGGCTTTTATTGGTGTAGCAGCTTTCTTTATATCACTCAAGAGTGTTTTAGTGAATGTGTACTCGATCCATGATATTGAAGCTGTTGGGCAGTTTCTTTTTTCAGCATTTATTGAGACTCAGATTGTGGTCAAAACTATTGTCGTCGGTGTCTTTATGACGCTCGTCGTGTTTATCTACGATTCGGTCAGACGTATCCGTCGGGCCTGGGCTTATCGAACATAAGACAAAACAAAAAAACCGAGATGACTCGGTTTTTTTGTTTGAGAATTACATGCTGATACGGCGAGCTTGTCCGCCCATTTTGCCGATACGAGCCATGTGATCACGATTTTGGCTGACTTTCTGTCCGCCTTTTCGTCCGGCTTCGCGAGCTTCTTCAGGAGTAAATTCATGGGCAGTACCTCTTTCGTGTGCTGCTTTTCCACCCCGTGAAGCAATCTCTTTCTGCCGCAATGGATCCATGCTTGCAAATCCTCTGTCTTCGGTTGCGTAATATATTGCCATATTTCTAAAAATTATCTACTGGAGTCCCATATTCATGAGACCTCTTACTAGAGGACGTATGAAAGCCCCAACACTTTCTTGTGCTATAGTACCAGTGTTATGACGGATGTCGAGACCCAGTTTTATACTCGGACAAGAGATGCCTGGGATATCATGCTCCAGGATATTGATCATGCTCAAAAGACTATTGATATCGAGCAATATATTTTTACCATAGATGTTATTGGAGAGCGATTTCTCGAGCTCTTACAGGAAAAAGCCCGTCAGGGAATACAAATACGACTTATGCTTGATATGGTTGGAAGCCTTGGATTTTATCGCTCACCTATGCCTGAATTATTGCGAAAAAACGGCATACAGGTACGATTTTTTAATCCAATTAGTTTGTGGCGAATAGCAACTCTTACTTTTACCTCAAACTTTTTTAGGGATCATCGAAAGATTATGGTTATTGACGGAAAAATTGGTCACATTGGTGGTGTCGGTATTCAGGATGACATGGTCAATTGGCGCGATACCCACGTTCGGACAACTGGGCTTCTTGTTCAAGATATTGCTTCTAGTTTTGAAACAGTCTGGAAACAAAAAGGAAAAAATATGATGGGGAGTTTTAAACGTACGAAACAATTTGTAAAAAATTTCAATCTCCTGACCAATTCGCCTCGCCCTAGACAACGATACCTCTATCAAGCCCTTATCCTAAATATCCGTAATGCTAAGAAATACATCTATTTAACCACACCTTATTTTATTCCTGATATCAGACTCTTCCGGGTGTTACGTTTGGCTGCAAAGCGGGGTGTTGATGTCCAACTTCTTGTACCCGAAGTTGCTGATCATATTTTTATTAATCATGCTCGGGAGTCATATTTTACGTTGGCTCTTAAAGCGGGAATTCGTATTTATGTATATAAAGGCTTAATGATGCACGCTAAAACTGGGGTTATTGATGATGAGTGGGCAACAGCAGGAAGTTTTAATTTAGATAACCTTAGTTTGTCTTTTAATTACGAAGCTAACATTTCGACGAGCGATAAACAATTCATTCAAGACGTTAAGACGCACTTTCTTGAAGATGTTCAGTCGTCCAGAGAAATAATCTTGGAGACATGGATCAGACGGCCATTGGGTAAAAAGATCCTTGAACTCCTGACCTGGCCGTTCCATGGGATTATGTGATAGACTGCTCTTTGTCACATTAATTTTTAACCATGGCAAAAATCAAAGATATTAAAGCACGAGAGATTTTAGACTCGAGAGGCAATCCGACTGTTGAGGTTGATGTAACGCTCAGTGATGGATCATTTGGCCGAGCAGCCGTACCTTCAGGCGCTTCCACTGGAAGTCATGAGGCTGTAGAACTACGCGACGGTAGCAAGCGTTATGGCGGTAAGGGAGTACAAAAAGCAGTTAATAATGTAAACGGTCCGCTTAAAAAGGCTCTTAAAAATAAAGAATGGAGCCAGCGTAGTCTTGATCAGACAATGATTGAACTTGATGGCACTGCTAATAAAGGCAAACTTGGTGCCAATGCAATTCTCGGAATATCTCTGGCATTTGCTCACGCCGAGGCTCGAAGTAAAAAACAGCCGCTCTATAAATATTTTCAGCAAATTTCAAAAACAAAAGAGATGCGTCTGCCTCTGCCGATGATGAATATACTCAATGGCGGTAAGCATGCTCTCAATTCCACTGATCTCCAAGAATTTATGATTATGCCAGTTGGGGCTAAAAGCTTTGCCCAAGCTCTGCAGATGGGTGCAGAAGTTTTTCATACTTTGAAAAAGATTCTTGCAAGTCGGGGCTTGAACACATCGGTTGGAGATGAAGGAGGCTTTGCGCCGTCACTGCCAAAAAATGAAGCAGCCATTGAAGTTATTCTCGAAGCAATTGAAAAAGCTGGATACAAACCTGGTAAAGATATCAGTATTGCTCTTGATGCTGCGGCCAGCGAGCTTTATAAAGATGGGGAATATCATCTTGAAACTGAAGGGAAAATTCTGACGAGCGAGGAAATGGTTGGTTTTTATGAAGATTGGGTCAATAAATATCCCATTGTTTCCATTGAAGATGGTTTACATGAAGATGATTGGACTGGATACGAACTCATGACTAAAAAGCTTGGCAAGAAAATTCAGATTGTCGGTGATGATTTGTTCGTCACAAATCCTGAACGGCTCGAGCAGGGAATTCTGCGAAAAGCCGGAAATTCAATTCTCATTAAACTCAATCAAATTGGCACAGTCTCAGAAACCATTGATGCTATTACTATGGCACGTGAGGCGAAATTTACTTCGATTGTATCTCATCGCTCAGGTGAGACTGAAGATACTACTATCGCTGACTTTGTAGTCGGCCTTGGCACGGGTCAAATTAAAACCGGTTCACTTTGCCGCTCAGAACGGACTGCAAAATATAATCAACTTTTACGAATTGAAGAAGCTCTCGGTAAAAAAGCAAATTTTGCCGGCAAAAAAGCATTTAAAGTATAAAAAAACCCTCACTTGGATCAAGGTAGGGTCGAATGGCTTAGTGCTGGGAGGAGACGAAGCCGCATCGAGAATCTCATCGAGATATTTTTTGTACTTCTCGAATTTCTTTTTGACTTCTTGGAGCTCACTATCGGTCCAGGTGGCTTTATCGGCTGGCATAAGCTCGTAGATTATCACCAGGTAATTCACCAAGCGGTTGAGGATGAGAGCTTCAGCCTCATACCTGCTTAGATCAGCATTCGGATTAAGCTCTTGCTTATGGGCGCGAACTGCCTCAACAAGGATTAAAGCTGGAGTAATCACTGGAAAGACTTTGACGTTCTTACCCTTCAGCTCAAACTCCGCATCTACTTCCTTAAATCCAAGCCGCATAATGTACTCTTTGTGCGGCTCGGCAATCCTTGCGGCTAGGCTCTGCGACCGTTTCAGTCTAGTCTGGTATGCGTCGCGAATGTCGAGGCCGAGCTGTTGAATCTCGGCTTCACGTTGCTGCATTTGTCGCGCCTGTTCATATTCAATCTGTCGTTGCTTGGCTTTATTCACCAGCATGGACGCGAAGATTGCTAAGATGGCAGATATCCCTAAGCTGATCACGATGAACCTAGATTGGGCTTTCTTGGGCATGGGTTCTCCTTGTGTACGGTGCCGATGTAACACTATAAATTTTCCCAGAAAGAGTCAATATGCTACATTGAAAATATATGCACAAAGGTAAACAAGTCGTTCTTATAATCCTTGATGGTTGGGGATATCGCGAAGAGGTGACACATAATGCTATTGCTCAGGCAAAGACGCCACATTTTAAAAGAATTTGGGATGAGTATCCACATACATTGCTTGAGGCTTCTGGCTTAGCTGTGGGTTTGCCAGAAGGTCAGATGGGAAATTCTGAAATTGGGCATACTACTATTGGTGCCGGGAAAGTCATTGATACAGATTTGGTGCGGATCGGTAAAGCAATTCGAGCTAATGAATTTATTTCTAATCCAGCTTTCAAAAAACTCTTCGATCATGTTAAAAAACATAATTCGACGCTTCATATAAAAGGACTGCTCGGAAAAGGTGGAGTTCATGCTCACTCTGATCACTTGCACGCATTCTTGCGTGCTGCAAAAGAAGCTGGAATTGAAAAAGTAGCCATTCATGCATTTACCGATGGTCGTGATACTCCGCCCCAAAGCGCTGCAGGATTTTTAGAAGAGTTAGAAAAAGTTATAGAAGATATGGGTATTGGTTTTATTGCAACGGCTACTGGCCGATTTTATGCCATGGATCGTGATAATAATTGGGATAGGGTAAAAAAAGCTGAAGATGCAGTGTTTGAAGGAAAAGGCAGAAATATTGAAAAGCCCCTCGATGGTACTCGGAGTAAACCATCTCAGGTGATTGCTGAACTTTATAAAGAGGGGATTATTGATGAACATATAGAGCCGACAGTATTTCTTGATGATAATGGTAAAAGCTACAAAGTAGAAAAAAATGATGGAGTATTTTTTTTTAATTTTAGATCTGATCGAGCTCGTCAGCTTTCCAGAAAAATTGTTGAGAAAAAGGACAGTCACAATATTTGTTTTGTGACACTTACGGAATATGATCCGGCTTTACGAGCTGATGTGGCTTTCACGCCAATCTCAATTGAAACTACTCTGGCGGCTGAAATTGCTCACGCTGGACTTACTCAGGCTCATATTGCCGAGACAGAAAAATTTCCTCATGCCACCTATTTTTTAAATGGAGGAAAACAAAATCCGCATTCAGGGGAAGTTCATATTATGTTAGACAGCCGCAAAGATGTACAGACTCATGATCTAGCACCCAAGATGCGGGCTGAAGCTATTGCCGATAAGGCTGTAGAAGAGATTAACAAAGGTACGAATTTTATTTTTATAAACTTCGCCAATCCAGATATGGTTGGTCATACCGCTAATGTCCCGGCCATTATTGAAGCAGTTCAGGAAGTTGATACTCAACTTGGCAAAGTCATATCTGCTCTAGAAAAAAATAGGGGAATAGCTTTTGTTACCGCTGATCACGGCAATGCTGAGGTGAATATTGATTCAAAAACAGGCGAAAAACATACTGCGCACACCATTAATCTTGTTCCGGCTATTGTTACAAAAAAAGATATTGAACTTCGAATTAACGGCGGCTTAGCTGATATTGCCCCAACCATTCTTAATCTGTTAGATATTTCACAGCCTGTTTCTATGACCGGAAAAAATCTCATTGCATAAAGTTTATGCTATAGTACAGGTATTATACGTTAATTAACTACTATGCTTACATATTCAGTAAGTGTTTGGGGAGTGATTATTGCCGCTTTTGTAGCCATGGTCATTGGTATGATCTGGTACTCGCCATTTGCCTTTGGTAAAAAATGGATGGCTTTAGTTGGCATGACGCCGGATATGATGGCAGGAGCAAAATCTGGAGCGCGCACGGCTTATAGTATAAGTGCAGTTGTATCGCTCATAATGATGTACGTATTGGGCCTCTTTATTTCCAACATGTTCACACCAACTCTAGGTGAAGCGATAAGAGTTGGATTTTTAGCCTGGCTTGGTTTCGCGGCGACAAGCATGTCTGCAGAATATCTGTATTCAGTAAAACAAAAGCCATGGTCGCTCTATGTCATTAATGCCGGTTATCAGCTTGCTATCATGTTGGCAGGCTCTATTATTCTGTATTTTTTTATGAGTTAAACATGTTGGTGAGTTTCGTATGAAATGGCCGCTTCCATATCCTGAAGTATATTGGTATACATTAAAATCACCGAAAGTAATGAAGCTCGACGAAGATCTTGTTTTTGATGTGGTTATTATCGGTGGTGGCATGGCCGGGCTTATGTGTGCTCAGCGAATTAAGCGTTACAATAAAAATGTCCGAGTGGCGATCATTGAGTCATCAGTCTGCGGTGGTGGCGCCAGTGGTAAAAGCTCAGGTTTCATTACTCCAGATTCAGAACTAGAACTAACCGATCTTGTCGAAGCTCACGGAGAAGTGGAAGGTAAACGAATATGGGAATTTGCCAAAAGTGGTGTGGAATCAATTCGAAAGACTATTGAACAGCGAAGTCTTAACTGTGATTATTCAGTCCAGGACTCGCTCTACATTGCTAACACCTTTGAGGATTATAAAGATATAGCTAAAGAATGGGCAATACAGAAAAAGCTAGGCTATGATGCATGGCTCTATCGACGAGAGACATTAGGTAGGGTTATTGGGTCAGCTGATTATCAGGGCGCAGTACGTTCGAAAGGCACTTTCGGTATTATTAGTTTCTTGTATTGCCAAGAGCTTAAAGAGTCGCTCATCCGTGACGGTATCCCGATTTATGAACACACACCAGTGCTCGAATTATCTGCGCCCTATATTCGAACCAATGACTATACAATTGAAGCTGAAAAAATTATTATTTGTACCGATAGATTCTTGCCGAAATTTCATATGGCTAAAGATGAGGTCTATCATGCCCAGACATTTTTAGCAGTCTCAGCTCCACTGCCACGCGAAACAATTCAACGAATATTTCCCGGCGGACCGATGATGGTTTGGGATAGTGATCTTATTTATCAATACTATCGTATGGTCGAAGGCAATCGTCTCCTTATTGGCGCCTCGAGTCTTATATATACCTACGCCCGCCAAAAGAAAACGCTGTCGAAAAAGATTGTAAAAAAAATGTACAGCTATCTTGAAAAGAAATTTCCTGATATTCCCCTGAAGCTCGATTATTTCTGGCCGGGACTGATTGGTGTTTCAAAAGATTTCCTGCCGATTATAGGTATGGATCCTGTCATGAAAAATGTCTACTTTACCGGTGCTGGTGCGGGTCTTCCGTGGGCGGCTGCTCTTGGAGAATATACCGCTGATAAAATTTTTAACGGCCGAAGTGATTTTGATAAGGTTTTTAGTTATAAAAGGAAGTTTCCTATTGGCCATTCAGCCCAGGTTGTTTTATCAAAACCATTGTCATTTGCTCTCAGTCATGGTATAAAGAAGTATATTTAACTCCATGGACACCTCTCATAACCACAAACTCCAGCACTATTTCTTCGCTATGCTGCTTCTGGCAGTTGGGGTGATTATGTTTCTTATTTTCAAGCCATTTATTGCTCCATTGGTATTGGGTATTTCATTTGCAGTAGTCTTTCAACCTCTCTATAACAACATTCTCACTCGATATCCTGAAAAAAGAGGCTTAGCTGCATTGCTGACCATTCTGATTGTTATTTTACTTGTGGTTATACCACTTATTTTTATTGGCAGTCTTTTATTTACTGAGGCTCGTGATTTATATGTCAGCTTAACCTCATCAAGTGGTAGCGTCGGAGCATTTACAACAGTCTTCCAAAATATAGAAGGTTATCTTCAGGGTTTTTTGCCGGAGATATCGATTAATGTTGCGGAATATTTGCAAAACGGTCTGCAATGGATTTTAGGAAATCTCGGTTCATTTTTCTCAGGATTTCTGACTGTCTCGCTTGATCTCTTTATTATGCTTGTTGCTCTCTTTTACTTACTTCGTGATGGTGAAAAGTTTAAAAGACATTATATTGCCTTGAGTCCTCTGAGTAATACGTATGATGAACGAATTTTTGAAAAACTTAATCAAGCCATCAATTCAGTCATAAAAGGCTCACTTGTTATTGCTGCGGTTCAAGGATTACTTGCAGGTTTGGGAATGTGGATTTTCGGTATTCCCAACCCTATTATCTGGGGTGTAACTGCTATGATCGCCAGTCTCATTCCTGGAATCGGTACAGCTTTGGTTATCGGTCCGGCAGTTCTGTATCTTTTCTTTGTAGACCATGTTGGTATGGCTATTGGTTTAATCATTTGGGGTGTGGCCATTGTCGGTTTGGTTGATAATATGTTGGCGCCTAATCTTATTAATCGCGGCATAAAAATTCATCCACTGCTTATCCTTATTTCGGTTCTTGGCGGTATCCTCTTCTTTGGACCAATTGGATTTCTTCTGGGTCCACTTGTGCTTGCACTTTTCTTTGCTCTATTAGATATTTATCCTTTAATCCTGAAATAAACCAGAATGGCATTTATAGATGAATTACGTTTCCGAGCTGTAGCCGGAAGGGGAGGTAATGGTGTTGTCCGATGGCGCCACGAAAAAGGCAAGGAGTTTTCTGGTGCCTCGGGTGGTAATGGCGGCAAAGGCGGCGACATATTTGTTCAGGCTGTTCGCGATATTCAACTTCTGGCAAAGTATAAACATAAGAAAGGATTTTTCGCAGGCCATGGTGATCCTGGTCAGCGTGATAGCAAGCATGGCAAGAACGGTGAAGATACTATTATAGATCTGCCTATTGGTTCAATTATTACCAATCTTGATACAGGCAAAAAATACAATTTAATTAAAGAAGGCGAGAAAATCCAAGTGCTTAAAGGCGGTCGCGGAGGCCTCGGCAATGAACATTTTAAAGCTTCGACCAATACGACACCATATCAATCAACCCCTGGGGTCGAAGGTGAGCAGGCACATTTTTATATTGAACTTGAACTGGTGGCAGATGCCGGCCTTATCGGTCTACCAAATGCAGGTAAATCGAGTCTCCTAAATGAATTAACAAATGCCAAATCAAAAGTGGCCAATTATGAATTTACCACACTTGATCCAGCTCTCGGAAATATGGAGGGTTTTATTGTCGCAGACATTCCCGGACTTATCGAAGGCGCTTCATCTGGAAAAGGTTTGGGTCACAAATTCTTGCGTCATGTGCGCAGAACTAAATTATTGCTTCACTGCATTTCACTTGAACAAGAAGATTTGAAATCAGTCTACAAAGCCATTCGGGCAGAACTTAAAGCTTTCGATCCTGAGTTAACCAAAAAACAAGAAGTCATTATTTTAACAAAAACAGATACAGCTTCAGTCAAAAAAATAGAAAAAGAAGTGAAGACATTTAAAAAACTTCAGGAGCATGTCTTTACCGTTACTATTTTAGATGACAAATCTGTTAAAGATCTGAAGGATAATTTAATTAAAATTTTAAGAAAAGTCTAAGAAATATGCTAGGATAGCCTTTATGAAGGAATACTATACAACCATAGGCCTTGAAATACATGCTGAATTGAAGACCAAGACCAAGATGTTTTGCAATTCCAAGAATGATCCGGATGAAAAACAGCCGAATGTGAATGTCTGTCCGATTTGTATGGGTCATCCGGGGACTTTGCCGGTTATTAATAAAGAAGCAGTTAAGCATGTCTTGAAAATGGGTGTAGCTTTGAATGGACAACTGGCAGATTTTACGGAATTCGATCGTAAGAATTATTTCTATCCAGATATTCCAAAAAGTTATCAGCTTTCGCAATATAAATATCCGCTAGTCTCCGGTGGGGAATTACATGGTATTAAAATTACTCGTGTACATCTCGAAGAAGATACGGGCACCTCACAGCATGAAGGTGATCATAGTTTGGTCAATTATAATCGTGCGGGAGTGCCGCTTATGGAACTTGTCACTGAGCCGGTGATTCATACCGCTGAAGATGCCGTTAACTTTGCTAAAGAATTACAACTCTTACTCCGCTACATTGGTGCAGGTGAAGCCAACATGGAAAAAGGTGAAATGCGAGTTGAAGCGAATATTTCTGTCAGCGATGATCCGAAAAAATTTGGCACAAAGGTTGAAGTCAAAAATTTAAACTCTTTTCGGGCAGTCGAGCGGGCAATTGCTTATGAAGTCGAACGTCATACAGAGGCCTTAGAAAAGGGCGAGAAAATAGTTCAAGAAACTCGCGGTTGGAATGAAACAAAAGAGCAGACCTATTCCCAGCGTACTAAAGAAGACTCACACGACTACCGCTATTTTCCTGATCCAGATTTACCAAAGCTTTATATTAGTGAGATTCCGGAATTTGAGAAAGATGTTTTAGAAAAAGAATTAGGAGAACTGCCGTGGGCTAAGCGAGAGCGGTACAAAAAAGAGTTTGAACTCAGAGATGAAGATGTTGAGATTTATATTCAATCTCCAGAATGGGGACATTATTTTGAAGCTGTACTCCGAAATTTAGGAATTGAGTTCCTAAATCAATTTGGGAACTCAATTCCCAAGGATAGGCAAATGGCTAAACTAGCTTCAAATTATATTAGTTCTGATTTATTGGGACTTGTAAAAAAAGAACCAGAATTTTGGCAGAAAAAGCCGATTGATGATAAGCATTTTGCGGAATTAATAAAAATGCTTGGAGAAAATAAAGTTTCTTCACGCGGAGCAAAAGATATTTTAGCTTTGATGTATAAAGAGGGAGGAGAACCGGCAAAAATTGCTCAAGAAAAAGGATTGTTACAAAAAAGTGACGAAGGGGAACTTAAAACTATTATCGAAAAAATTATTGCTGATAATCCAAAGGTTGTGGCGGATTATAAAGCAGGTAAAGAAGCTTCTCTTCAATTTCTCATCGGCCAAGGTATGAAAGCTACTAAGGGTTCAGCTAATCCTGAAGTTCTCAAGAATTTATTCAAATCTACTTTAGGATAATTCAACCAAACGAAAACCCCCATTGACTGCTGAACAAAAATCAATGGTGATTTTCGTTCCCCAGTTGGGGGTTGGGTCAGCTTACGCTGATGGTTGTACTACTTGCAGAACATCAGAGCGATGATTTGGCGCCGCAAGATGACCTTCTCCATCATGCTGATGAACTCCTCGGGTTTGAGGTGAATGCCGTAGGTCGCGAATAGCACCTCGGGCTCCATCGTTATGGAGATCTTGGGGTCGAAGAACTCCGACGCCGAGATGCCGGACATCTCCATGACGACGTTCGTCAATTGGCGGTTGATGTTGATCTCGACACTGCGGTCTCGATCCCATCCGGGGAAGGCCGCGGCCAGTTTGTCTTTGGCCCTGTCCCATTTCTCCTCCATGCCGTCGTTGAAGCCGAGGCTGTAGTTCCCACCGACGGCGTCGCGGATTTTGTCGAAGAACACTTGGAGCGTCCCGCGGCACTCGCTGATGGAGGGGACATGGAGTTCGTGCAGCTCGAGGCCGATCGCCTGTAGCTCTTGGACGTGTCGCACAATGGGGACAATGCGCCTGAACAGCTCCTCATTGTGTGCGAGGATCGCCCAGAAGTCCTTGTCAGCGCCTGCCTTCCGACCAGTGATGACCGCTTCCCAAACGACGCCCATGTCCTTGCCGAAATCGGATGATGATGCCATGAGGCACCTCCTTGAGTTGTGACACACCCCGTTGAGCAACACGCTCGTCAGGACGCACCATGGTTATCTATTTCAATTATATCACATATATCATATAAGTCAAACGTGGTGATTGCCTTGGGATTTATGTTGTGCTATAATAGCAACACTTGCATTGGATAATTGCATTCGTTCTCGGAAGGGGACGATATGAGGAAAGTCCGAACACCGCCAATTTTGTCTGCCGTAGGCAGCTACAAAATTGAGCGTTCCGCGAAGCTTTAGCGGAGTGGAACAGGCCCCACTTCGTCAAAGACTACGCGGGGCTCTCGATTTTGTAACCACCTGCGGTGGACAAAATCGGAGCAAGGTAGTGGGTAACGCCCATCACCACCTATATGTGGGTGGTCGAGTTGCGAACAGAAACGACCCGGTTTAGTCCGGCTGAAACGGCTAAATACTTACCCCGGTGCAAGGCCGAGCCCCGCGGAGTTCGAAAGAACGAAGTGGGGAGTGCTGCTTGAGCTTGTTGGTAACAACAGGCCTAGATAAATAATTATCTCGAGTCCAGCGCAAGCTGGACGAAGATACAGAATTCGGCTTATAGATGCAAGACATATCATAAACCGCGCCCTAAAGGCGCGGTTTATGCGTGTGTATAAAAATTTATTGCTGAATTACTTCTCATCATCTATAATGAACTTTACATAAAAGCTTTATTATTTTTTCTATGGAACCAGAACATACATCATTTAGTTCACCTGTGCGAGGAGATGAGTTGACTGCCGACAAGGTGGTAAAATGGAGTATCCTAGCGGTTGTATTGCTTATCCCACTCTTTTTCATTCCGACATCAATAGCCTCATTTCAATTTGCTAAAGTTCTATTACTCTATGCCGGTATCATTATTGCTTTCTGTGCCTGTATCATTGCTCGTCTTAAAGACGGTGTTCTTCGAGTAATGCCACACTATCTTTTTGCAGCACTTGCGGCTATTCCAGTTACTATGGCAATTTCTGCCGTGCTCTCTCGCTCAAAAGTCTCTTCTATCATCGGCCAAGGTTTTGAAGTGGGCACTCTAGCTTTTATGACTGCCTGTGCTGCCTTGGCATTTTTTGTGTCATATTTCTTTGCCACAAAGCGAACAGCAGTATACGCGTATCTGGCCTTCCTTATTCCTGTACCAATTGTTGCTTTGTATCAGCTCATTCGACTTTTTGCCGGAGGTAGTGCCTTGTCGTTCGGAGTCCTCACAAATCCAACATCAACCCTTATCGGTGGCTGGAATGATCTTGGAATTTATTTTGGTGTAGTGGCTCTCTTCTGTTTCATTAGTCTTGAATTGTTAAGTCTTGATCGACCATTAAAAATTGCCTTTGGTGTTGTGCTCGGCGTCTCATTGTTCTTTTTGAGTATCGTTAACTTTACTATTGTCTGGTATATCTTGGCTGGGTTTGCTCTGATTTTCTTTGTCTACAATTTCTCATTTAATAAATCGCGGGCATATGAAGAGTTTTCGTCAGGGGATACCACTACGCGTCGGACAGTACCAGTTATTTCACTTGTCGTACTTCTTATATCTGTCATTTTCATTCTCCTTCGAGGCAATTTGTATACCGCTACCGCTGATCTCTTTAATACTCCCGTACTTCAGCGGCTTGTTGTTTCAAATGTTGAAGTTAGGCCATCGTGGTCAAGTACCTATGATATAGCTAAGAATTCACTTCGACAGGATCCCATTTTTGGTGTTGGTCCGAATCGTTTTGTGAATGAATGGCTTGAGTCAAAACCACAACCAGTCAACAGCACAATTTTCTGGGGTACTGATTTCAATTACGGTATTGGTCTTATTCCAACATTCATCATTACGACCGGACTTTTGGGAACCTTAGCTTGGCTCGTATTCTTTGCCCTATTCTTGTATATGGGTTTCAGAGCGCTTTTCACCAAAATGCAGGATCCATTTTCTAGCTATCTGACAGTGTCATCATTTATTCTAGCTTTGTATTTATGGGTCTTTACGGTTTTGTATGTGCCGTCAGCGCCGCTTTTGGTACTGACCTTCTTCTTTACTGGTATGTTTATGGCATCTCTTGTTGAAAATAAGCTTGTGCCAATGCGCAGTATAAGTTTCCTCCGAGATCCACGAATGAGTTTTGCTTCGGTCCTTGTCTTTATCGTGCTTCTCCTTGGAATGTTAGTCACGAGTTATGCTATTGGCCGACGATTTATTGCTTCGCTTTATTTCAATCGGGCTTTAGCTGAGGCTAATGTCAGCGGCAATCTTGAACGATCCGAGAGCTTCTTGCTTCGATCGGTACAATTGAGCAATCAGGATCAGTTTTATCGAACACTTTCAGAATTGAGCCTCATTCGCATTAATCAGCTTCTGTCTCAACAAAATATTTCTCAAACAGTTCTTGAAAATCAATTCCGAGCACTTTTGGCTACAGCCCAGAATGCTGCACAAGCGGCTGTTAATCTTGATGTTACAAATTATCAAAATTGGTTAGCTCTAGGGCGAGCATATGAATCAGTCGTACCGTTTAAAGTGCCGGGTGCTTATGAGAAAGCTTTAGAGTCATACAATGAAGCTCGTAAACTGAATCCACGCAGTCCGGCAATACCACTTGTCATGGCCCGTCTTGATGTTGCGAATAATAATATTCCAAAAGCCAAAGAACATATCGGAGAAGCCTTGCAGCTCAAGAATGATTACACTGATGCAATTTTCTTCCTTTCACAAATTCAGGTTAATGAGGGTGATATAAAAAGTGCTATTCAATCAGTTGAAGCAGCGGCATTCTTGAATCCAAATAACCCAGGAGTATATTTCCAGCTTGGACTACTACGATATCAAGATAAAAATTACACTGCTGCCGCTTCGGCATTTGAGCAGGCTGTTGTACTCGTCCCAGACTATGCTAACGCAAAATATTTTCTTGGACTTTCCTATGACAATATGAATCGAACTCAAGATGCGATTAAACAATTTGAAGAACTGAAGGCATCAAATCCAGATAATGCCGAAGTAAATTTAATTCTGACCAATCTTAAAGCTGGCCGTGATGCATTTGCTAATGTTCGGCCGCCTCTTGATAACAAGCCCGAAAGCCGATCAAATCCGCCACTCAAGGAAACTAAGCCAGAATCAGAAACTGATGATCGGTAGTTCATGGTTACGAAAGTCTTAAAGTTTATAAGTAGAGAAATAGGCGGCCTTCACGAGGCTGCCTATCTTCTTGGTTTTTTTGCTATTCTATCGCAGATTTTGGCACTGGTTCGAGATCGGCTTTTTGCCTATACCTTCGGCGCCAGTCATACGCTCGATATTTACTATGCCGCATTTCGAATTCCTGATTTCATTTTTGTTTCTATTGCTTCGATCGTTTCAGTTTCTGTTCTCATTCCATTTTTAATGGAGCGAATTGAAAAAAGTGAACATGAGGCTAAACAATTCATTGACGCCATTTTCAGTATTTTCTTTTTTCTTATCGCCATGACGGCTGTGGTTGCCTATATTTTAACGCCTGTTTTATTGCGCTGGTTATTTCCGGCATTTGAACAGGACTTTTCAACGTTAGAAAGCATGACTCGGATTATGCTCTTGTCTCCAATTTTTCTTGGTTTCTCAAATTTTTTTGCAAGCATTACGCAGGTCTACCGGCGTTTTTTTATTTATGCCTTAAGTCCAATACTGTACAACCTTGGTATTATTATCGGTATTACAGTGCTCTATCCGATACTTGGTATTAATGGTCTGGCGTGGGGTGTGGCTCTCGGTGCATTTCTTCATTTTTTTATTCAAGTGCCTTTCGTCTGGCGCAAGTCACTTTTTCCGAGTCTGAACTTCAGACCCAAATTTGCAATCATTAAACAAGTTGTCTTTGTTTCACTGCCGCGGACTATTGCCGCTTCATCAAATGAAATTTCAGAACTGTTTTTGGTGGCATTAGCGGCAAGTTTTGCCGGCGGAGCAGTCTCAATATTTAATTTTGCCTGGAATTTGCAGTCTGTGCCGCTTTCAATTGTTGGTGTGAGTTATTCCTTGGCTGCTTTTCCTGTTTTAACAAAACTTTTTTCACAAGGTGACCGAAAAAAGTTTCTGGATCAGATGATTGTTTCATCTAAACATATTATTTTCTGGTCAGTTTCAATCATGACCCTGTTTATTGTGCTCCGTGCTCAAATTGTCCGGGTTATTCTCGGCGCCGGCAACTTTAATTGGTCCGATACGCGTCTAACTGCTGCTGCTCTGGCTCTTTTTGCTTTTTCACTTGTGCCTCAAAATTTGTTGCTGCTTTTTATTCGAGCTTATTATTCTCGGGGTGATACCCGTCGGCCGCTTTTCGTAAATATTGTTTCTGCTGGTTTTATCATTGCTCTGTCTTACAGTTTAGTCCACATCTTTAACACCTCACTTGTATTCCGATATTTTATCGAAAGTCTGCTTCGGGTTGATGATTTGTCGGGAGTCTCGGTGCTGATGCTGCCGCTCGGATTTTCTATTGGAGTGACTATCACTATGCTTGTGCATTGGTTTATTTTTGAACTCTCATTTCGTGGATATTCTTCCCGAGTTCTACGTTCTTTTTTTCAAGTAGTTTCTGCTTCAATTATTATGGGCTATGCTACATACCTCATGCTTAATCTCTTTGATAATGTTTTTGATATCAATACATTTGTCGGCATTTTCCTGCAAGGCTTTTTGTCTGGCATCGTTGGCATTATTACTTATGTAATTATTCTACTGGCTCTCAAGAATGGGGAATTGGCCGACATTTTCGTCACTCTCAAGAAAAAGATTTGGAAAGTGAAAGTTGTTCCACCGGACACTACTGTTTAATGTTATTATAATAAGGATGCGTACGTGTATTCGTATAACTATTTTTATTTTGCTTTGTTTTTTGGGCTTGGATGTTCATGCTTCTGCTACCGACGGTACTATTTCTCCTTCAAGTAATAATACGGCCTGTTTTTTAAATACGAGATATGGTTGTGTGAATTTTGGACTGACTCAAGGCAATGTTCATATCACTGATTCGGTACTGACCGGTTATGCTTGGAGCGAAATGTTTGGCTGGATCAGGCTTAATCCAACTACTGCCGGAGTAACAAATAATGCCGAAGGAGATTTGTCAGGCTATGCCTGGGGAGAAAGAACGGGTTGGATTAATTTTAATCCAAGTAATTCTGGCACTCGAGTTACCATTGACTCTTCAGGTGACTTTCATGGTTATGCCTGGACACAAAATTATGGCTGGTTGAGTTTTAACTGTGCTAATGATAGTTCATGTGGAACAAGTAGTTTTAAAATAAATACTGATTGGCGTCCTGCATCAGTACGTAGTGGTCCTCCGCCTCCACCTCCACCACCGCCAACACCAAGTCCAAGTTCTACTTCTTCACCTTCTCCGTTGCCATCACCTATTGAAACTACAAACCCACCTCCTCCACCACCTCCACCAACAGATGAACCACCTCCTGATTCCGAACCGCCGCCATCTGGCGGTCCCGGTGGCTCACCGTCCGGTAATCCAAGCGGCTCTGGTGGCTCAGACACCTCTCCATCTGGCGGCGGTTTTACCGATACCATTATAAAAGCCGAAGAAATTATTCAAGCAATAACAGATACGGTCGTTCAAACTGCTCAACAGGCCGTAGAGGGTACTATTAAAGTCACAAGAGATTTCGTCGAGAGCCCAACAGGTACTGTTGTGACCCAAGTCGTTCCAGCAGTTGGTGTTGTCACGACAGGGGTAGCTAGTCTTTCGTCATTATTTTTCTCATCATTCACTTTTGCTGATCTTTTTCTAATTCCGGTGCGGCTTTGGGCTTTGCTTTTGGCGGCATTTGGCATCAAGAAAAGAAATCGGCCATGGGGAACAGTCTATGACAGTATTACCAAGCAGCCGCTTGATCCTGCAGTAGTCACGCTCAAAAATAGCATGGGCCAAAAGATTAAAGATGCTATTACTGACCTCGACGGCCGGTATGGTTTCGTTGATTTAAATCCTGGAACATATACTCTGACCGCAAATAAAACACATTATACATTTCCATCCAAAAAACTTGCTGGCCTAACAGAAGATGAACTGTATGCTGATTTGTATTTTGGAGGACCGATTCCAGTATCCGAAAAACGAGATATTATTTTGAAAAATATTCCTCTTGACCCAATTGATTTTGATTGGAACGAGTTCACCAAAAATCAACAGCATTTGATGCGCTTTTATTCGCGGCGTGAGGTGTTTATGACTATATTTGCTACTTGGATGTTCCGTCTTGGTTTTGCTATCACAATTATCGCCACTATTGTCACACCGGTGCCATACAATATTGCCATGTTCATTTTGTATATCTTGTTGGCAGCATTGCGTTATTTTCATGTCACCTCTCGGCCATTTGGACGAATTCGAGAAAAATCTTCTGGCATACCACTATCATTTGCTATCGTCAATATCTATTTCACAGGGCCGAAGATAAAATTTGCTTCAAAAGTATGTGATAAGATTGGCCGTTATTATTGTCTGGTGCCTAATGGTTCATATTACATGACGGTTGACAAAAAGAACCCAGATCAGTCTTATACGACAGTATTTACCTCTGATCCATTTGAAGTTAAAACAGGCATCCTAAATAAAGTGTTTGAGGTCTAAAATAAGCTGAGTTTTCCCTTGTAGAGCCCTAACTGATGGGCTAAAATTACTATTGTGCGGAAAGTGTAGGTAAAAAATAGTGAGAGAGAATTTTAAAAAGATATTTCTGAGCTGTTTTCTGATTGGAATCACATCAATGGACATCGACTGGCAGTAATATTTATTTTCCAACAGGCAATGTCGGCATTGGCACAAGCTCACCGTATGCGAAATTATCTGTAGTCGGTGAAATAGTCGCAAGTTATTTTACGGCGACATCAACTGCGGCGACATCAAGTTTTACATCACTTTTGGCTTCACAGGATATTCGTTTTTCTGCTCTAACAAGCTGTGACACGATTGATACAGATTCAAATGGATTTTTACGATGTGGATCAGATATGGCAGGTGGCGGCAGCGATGGTAATTGGGCATTTTTTAATGGTTCAGGTATCAGACCTTCCACAACAACGAATCAAGTTCTTATAGGGGCTTCCGCGACGACATCATTGGCAAAACTTGAAGTTATTGGTAATGGTTATATAAGCAGCAATCTTGGAATTGGCACAACTTCACCATATGCTAAACTTTCTGTCGTCGGCCAAGTAGCAGCTGAGTATTTTACTGCCACATCAACTACAGCCGGCTCAGCATTTTATGGCACAGTTGGCATCGGCGGAGCTGGTGATGATAATGCTTCTTTGATGGTCACAGGAGGAGCTGGTGTGGCCGAAATCATTAGAGTTGAAAGCAGTGGTGACAATGGCCGAATTAGATTCACCGAAGGTGGCACATTCCGCGGCTCAATTGGTTTCGGCAACGGCACGACATTTTTTACAAGTGGTGAAATAGCTGACACCATGGCCATCCGCGCTGAAACCGCTTTGCAATTTGGTATTGGCAATTCAGTAAAAATTACTCTAGCTAATGATGGTAATGTCGGTATCGGCACTACTTCTCCATATGCAAAACTTTCTGTAGTTGGTGAAGTAGTAGGCGCATACTTTACTGCAACAACCACCGCTACATCAACATTCCCGCGATTTACAGCAACCCAATCAAATGTCGGTACAGTTGTCGGTGGCACCTGGCAAGGCAATACAATTGCCGCAGGCTTTGGCGGCACCGGCCTTTCAACCATAACGAACAACCAACTTCTCATCGGTGGAGCAGGAAACACAATTACCCAGGTTGCAACAACGTCTTTGGGTTTGATTACCACCACTATTCCCGAAGGTACAAACCTCTATTACACTGATGATCGAGTAAATACGTTCATCCATGGTTCAACGACCATTCCAAAACTCTACACTGCTAACACTTTCACAAACACCAATACATTTTCAGGTTCAAGTATCTTTAATGGTGGTGTGACAATCGGCGCCTTGAATGGCCCGCTTGATGTTAGAAATGGAGTAGTTGGAGCAACGACATCAATCGGAGTTTTGTACGGTGGAACAGGAGCAACATCATTTGGTCAGGGCTGGATTTTCTCCAGTGGCGGCACTGGAGCTCTCTCTGCCTCAACATCACCAACGGTTAATTATCTTGTTGCTACGTCATCAACGGCAACTTCTACCTTCGCTTGGGGAGTTCAAGCAAATGCTCTTAATATCATTTCTTCAAATGCCTCATCGACCTTCGCTAATGGTATTAATCTTTCAGGCGGATGTTTCGCCATCTCAGGTGCCTGTGTCGGTGGCTCAGGTGGTTCAGGCACGGTTAACTCTGGCATCTTCGGCCAATTGGCATTTTACGGCGCAAACGGTACAGCAGTCTCGGGTACAACAACTATCGTTATCGGTACAACTACAGCCAATGCCAACAATGTCGGTATTGGTACAACAAGTCCATATGCCAAACTGTCAGTCCAAGGTAACCTTCTCCAGACAAACCCTGTCTTTGAAGTTGCCAGTTCCTCAAATGCCACAAAATTCCTCTCTGTTGCCGGAAATGGTTTCGGTACCACCACCCTTTCTGGTTTGACCATCTCTGGTTCTGCAACCTCGACATCAAATGTTGGTATTAGTATTACTGGTGGATGTTTTGCTGTGAATAATACTTGTGTCGGTCCTGGTTCAAGTCAATGGACAACAGCGGGAAATGATATTTTTTACAACACAGGCAATGTTGGCATTGGAACTTCATCTCCATATGCAAAGTTGTCAGTCGTTGGCGAAGTTGTAGCCCGAAACTTTACCGCCACAAGCACAACCGCGACATCAACCTTTGCTGGAGGATTTGATGTCGGTAATGGCGCTATACGGTATGATTTCTCGGCTGGTCTGACAAGTATTGATAATCTCCAGCTTGGCGCTTTGAGCTTTGATACAGATGCCGGAATGTTGAGTTGGACTGATATGCCGGTCACCTCTTCTGCTACAGCAGGAACTGTGGAAAGTTACTCTGCTCAAATCGACGGTTTCTCACTTTTGACTATTTATGCTCAATCAAATGGGGCCGGCGGTATTCGAAATGAAGGTGTGGCTATTGGAACCTCAACACCATATGCCCGCTTAACTGTCTGGGCCACAAGCACTGGTGCAAGTACTGCTTTTAATGTCGTTAATAATGCTTCCACAACACTCTTTACAGTACTTGATAATGGTAATGTAGGCATTGGCACTACCTCGCCATTTTCTAGACTTTCAGTTACACATACTTCCTCGGTGCCTACAACTTCTTTATTTTCTGTCGCAAGTTCAACTCATGCGACATTATTTAATGTCTTAGGAAGTGGAAATGTCGGTATTAGTACTACTACTCCTTGGCGCACTCTCTCAGTTGCTGGTACTGTGGCTTTTAATGGTCTGACATCGTCAGCTACCGGAAATGCAGTTTGTATTACGGCAGGAAAGGATATTACTGATGCTGGAGGCGGTACCTGTACTCCCTCATCTGAGAGATTCAAGGAAAATATTGCTGACTTGAGCGCCGGAAATGCTCTCGATACATTAAATAGATTACGAGTTGTATCATTTGATTATAGAGAAGGTGCGTATAGTACTGAAGAAGCTCCATCTTCAATTGGACTTATTGCAGAGGAAGTGGAAAAAATTGATTCACGATTAGTTGATTACGGCTATGATGGTAAGCCTTTAACCCTTCACTTTGAACGGTTGACCGGTCTAACAATTCAAGCTCTGCAAGATCTGTCATCTGTACTCCAAATTCAAACAGGATCATCAACTGCTTCGACGACAGCATTTATCAAATCACTTCGACTTGATACTATCGAAACACGTTTGGCAGCTCTCGAAGCTGGGACGCAAGGGGGGGGATTATTGTCTACAATTCGAGAATGGATTGGCGATAAAATTACTGCCACCCTTGGAGTCTTTAAGAAAATCCGAATTGATGAAGGCTTAGAAATTAAAGATCAGGCCACTCAAGATATATATTGTGTCACCATTCAACATGGCGAATGGAATAAAGTAGAGGGTGAGTGTGTTTCTGCTGTTGGCACTGACACGTATGTTGCTCCAGGGGCGACACCTACTCCAACACCGACACCCGGATCAGGAGTAATTATCACTGACGTCTCTGATCCAACACCGACACCAACTCCTGCAGCTACTCCTACACCAACACCTGAACCAACACCTACTCCAGAACCACCACCCGGAGATGCAGGCACAGAATAGATACTATATAATAGTGTAACTTCATTCGTATGAAATCGCACACCATAGCTGTTATTGTCGTCACGGTCATTATCTTTTTCGGTTTCGGATTGTATGTAATGAAGAGTGGAAATATTGATCTCACATCAAATTCAGCTTCGAGCATCGATTCTCTTTTTAAGCAAAATAAAGTTGAAAACTTCGATACTCCAGTAGCTCAGGCTCCGGTAACACCTGCGGGCTATAAAACATTTACCCATCCAACATACAAATTCTCATTTAATTATCCGACAGATTATACAATTGGTGTATTTCCGGAAGGAGCCGGAGAAATTGTTCTTGTTCAAAAAGAAGGGGAGAAAGGTGTTCAAATATATTCTGCTGCCTTCGATGAACCGGCATCAGTTTTGACACCGGAAAGAATCAAGCAAGATGTGCCTGATACTGTGATAAATAGTCCTAAACAAGTCGATCTAGGTAAGACTCAGGGCTTATATTTCCAAAGTGAATCAGGTCTTGGTAAAACTCATGAATTCTGGTTTGTCTACAAAGACCGGATATATCAACTGAGTGCGCCTCTTGAATCTGGTGCCCTTGTGGAAAATATTGTTTCATCTTTGCGCTTTGAGTAGTACAATAAGGCTGTGATACACATCACGGGATTTTATACATTAAAAAAATTTACTATGAAGCGAGTGCTGCTTGTCGGGGTATTGACGGTCTCAATGATTGCTCCGGTGTTACCGCTTCCTGACATGGCTCAGGCTCAAACTCCAACAACCACAGTTCAACCATCAACCTGTGTCAATATCACTCGAACACTTGCTCGTGGAGTTCGAGGTACTGATGTCTCACAACTCCAAATATTTCTTAAAGCTCAAAGTCATTTTCCCCAAGCTACACCACTGGCGACATTATATGGTGCGGTAACTGAAACTGCTGTTAAAAAGTTCCAAGCTCGATACAGTATTTCTCAAACTGGGACAGTTGGACCTCTAACCAGAGCTAAAATTCAACAACTTTCATGCGGAGGAATTGTCACAGCCTCAACTGTGTGTGATCTACCAGCTGTAGGATTGAAATTAAATTCGCGCGGCAATGATGTTATTAAACTTCAGACATTTCTAAGATCTCAAGGGGATTTTACGTATCCATCATACACTACAAACTTTGGGCCAGTTACTCAGACAGCCCTCAGGAAATATCAGCAAAGAAAAAATCTAGCTGTTACCGGGGTACTTGATGCTAGTACCTTAGCGAATATTAAAAATGTAAAGTGTCCCGTCACTCCTACAGCAGGTAGCGTAGTCACTATTCCCGGGACAAGTCCGGCTGTGGGGGGGGGTGGCGGTGGCAGTGCCGGCGCATCGGGTGTAAGTAAAAAATATACTATTAATGCTAACGCTGACATTGGCGGATCCATCTCTCCTGGAGGAACACTTTCAGTAGACGACGGCACCAGTCAGACATTTTCAATTGCTCCTTCAACCGATTATCAAATCGATCAAGTGTTGGTTGATGGCACCTCAATTGGAGCTGCGAGTTCCTATACATTTTCTTCAGTGACCACAAACCGAACCATTACCGCAAAGTTTAAGAAGAAACCAACCCAACCAATAAACTATACTATTGCTGCAACTGCCGGAGTAGGAGGATCCATTACTCCAACTGGTTCTATTTCGGTAACAAGTGGCGGATCACAAACATTTACTATTAGTCCAAATACTGGTTTTCAAATTCAAGTGGTAACCGTTGATGGCAGCTCTGCCGGTGCACCAGGTGTCTATACATTTTCGAATATTACTGGTAATCACACTATTTCAGCTACGTTTACTCAGATTCCAGTTCCTACATATTCTGTCACTGCTACAGCCAGCACAGGGGGAACTATTTCTCCCTCAGGGACAAATACAGTTAATCAGGGTACCAGTGCTACATATATCATCACTCCAAATTTAGGTTTCCAGGTTCAGTCAGTAGTGGTTGACGGAGTTAATAAAGGATCGATTCAGGCATATACGTTCCCTAATACTACAACAGGATCTCATACAATCTCAGCTACCTTTAGTCCAGTGACCTCGACCTATACAATCACTGCCTCAGCGGGAACAGGAGGTAGTATTTCTCCGGCGGGGACTGTATCAGTTAATCAAGGTGGAAGCCAAACATTTACCATTACTCCAGCGTCTGGCTATCAAACTTCACAAGTGATGGTTAATGGTGTTAATCAGGGTGTAATTCCTGTCTATACCTTTAATAATGTTCAAAATAACGCAACAATCTCAGCTACATTCGTACCAATCACCTATACGATCACTGCTTCGGCTGGAGCTAATGGCACGATTTCACCATTAGGCACAATTACGATTAATTCAGGCCAAACTCAGAATATTACTGTCACACCTGATCCAGGCTATCAGACCACCTCAGTTTTGATTAACGGTGTTGCTCAAACTATTGCCACTACATACTCCTTTACTACTATTAGTCAGAATCATACGATTTCAGCAACATTTGAACTGATTCCTGTCATTCCAACGCCGGCTCCAACACCAACTCCAGTGCCACAAACGGGCACAGATCTTTATTATGTAGCCACAACAGGAAGTGATACCAATGATGGCCGAAGTTCAGCTACAGCCTGGCGAACCCTTAAAAAAGCGGCTGATACTATCCCAGCTGGAGCCACTGTTATTGTCGCATCGGGAAATTATACTGGTTTTTCAACATCACGTAGTGGTACGGCCACTGCACGGAAGATCTTCAGCGCTCAGCTAGGAGCTACGATTAATGTAGGTACAAGTGCGAGCGATGGTATTAATCTCGAAGGAGCAAGCTATATTACGATTGAAGGTTTTACTATTGTTGGCATGGCTCATACTGGTATTCGCTCAGTCCAAAATACTGGAGTGATTATAAGAAATAACACCGTTGATCAAACGGCATATGTTGCAATCCTGACTGGATTTAGTGACAATGTCTTGGTCGAAGGTAATACTACTTCGAATGGAAAAAATGGCATTTATATTGGCAATACATCTGATAATCCTATAGTTCGAGGTAATACCGTATTCAACAATACTAAGAATGGCATTCATATGAATGGTGATGTCAGCCTTGGTGGCCGAGGAACAATTGTCAATGCTCTTATTGAAAATAACGTTGTTTCTACCAGCAATACGGTTGATGGTGGCGGTGCTCTCAATATGGATGGAGTTTTGAATTCTCGAATTCAGAATAATCTTTTCTACAATAATCGAGGTCAAGGCATTGTTCTTTTCAAGGGCGATTCATCTAGTCCATCAATAAATAATGTTCTTGTTAATAATACTATTGTTGGTAGTCGGCTCTACAACTTCAGTGCGCGTAATGGCTCAACCGGAAATAAGCTTTTTAACAATATTTTCTACAATGATTCAACATTTGGTTCAACTGGAAGTATTCTTGTGGCAGGTGACTCTCTGACGGGTTTTCAGAGCAATTACAATATTGTTGTCAATAAATTCGAGCGAGAAGGTGCAGCAAGTAATTTGACACTTGCACAATGGCAATCACAAACCGGTCAAGATTTGAATTCCATTATTGTAGGCTCAATTGCTGAATTCGCTGATGCTTCAAATAAGTATCATCTTACATCCTCAAGTCCTGGCATTAACACTGGTGTTTCAAGTTTTGCTGGCATTAGTGCGCCGGCTTACGATAAAGAGAATGTAGCTCGGCCTGTTGGATCTGCTCATGACATTGGCACCTATGAATTTGGAGGCACACCGACAACTCCAATTCCAACTCCCGTACCCACACCAACTCCAGCTCCAATACCTCCGCCTCCGACATCAGGTGCGTTTGCAATAGGAGACCGCATTGAAGCTACCTCAGTTCTCAATGTTCGAAATGCAGGGTCAGGAGGAACATTGCTGGGGACTCAGCCTGTAGGCGCCCAGGGAACTATCATTGCTGGTCCTGTTGCTGGTTCTGATGGTTTTACCCGATGGAATGTAAACTTTGATTCAGGTATTGATGGATGGGTAGCCGATGACTTCTTTATTAAAGCTGGCACAACACCGCCGCCAACTGGTACCTTCACTATTACTGCCACTGCTGGTGTGGGAGGCACTATTTCCCCGAATGGTTCAGTTACAGTAGCAAGTGGCGGATCCCAGACTTTTACGATTACTCCAGCTACCGGTTATCAAGTAGCCACGGTTGTGGTTGATGGTGTAAATCAAGGACCAATTTCAAGCTATCCTTTCAGCAATGTTACGAGTAATAGAACTATTTCAGCTACGTTCAGTCAGGTAACAACTCAGCCTCCAACAACTCCCGGTGGCTCTGGCCCAATATCAAATGTAGTTGTCTCAAACATTACTTCTACGGCAGCCACCGTAACCTGGACGACAGCTGAAGCAATGGATACTCAGGTTCGATATGGCGTAACACCGTCAACGGTTAGTAGGACTCTTCTTGATACTGCTTTGGTAACGTCACATACTGCTAATATGATTACCTTGATGCCAAGTAGTACGTATTACTATACTGTTCGGTCAAAGAATGCTGCGGGAACTCTCTATACCTATACGGGAACATTTACTACTCCAGCCGGAGCTACAGTCGCTCGAAATACGTATTATGTTTCAACGACAGGTAATGATGCCAATCTTGGTACAAGTGATGCCGGTGCATGGCGAACACTTCTTAAAGCGGCTAAGACAGTCCAGCCAGGAGATACTGTTATTGTTCGCCCCGGTACATACGTTGGCTTTTATCTAGAAAAAGGAGGTTGGCCAGGAGCACCGATTACCTTTAAAGCAGATCCAGGAGTGATCATCAATACCCAGGCCTATAACAATGATGGTATTAATATTTTGAAATGGCAAAATGGTGGCGCGGTTGAACTTGGCTACATTAATATTGAGGGCTTTGAAATTATCAATATGACCCATGCTGGTATTATGACCACTTCAAATGTAAATGGTGTCTTTAAAAACAATACAATTCGCGCAGCTGGATATGTTGGAATTCTCACAAGCTATAGTGACTATATTACTGTTGAAAATAACAAAATCTATAACAGTGATAATGGAATTTACATTGGCAATACCTCGATAGGGCCGATTGTTCGCAGAAATCTCATTGATGGTGGACTCTTGAGTGCAAGTAAGAATGGTATTCATATGAATGGAGACTTAAGTGTTGGTGGTACAAGTGGTAGTACCGGTCTCATTACCAATGCCTTAATTGAAGAAAACATTATTTATCGTACCGGTGTGCAGGCATCATCTGGCATCAACATGGATGGTGTCCAAAATTCTATTATTAGAAATAATTTAGTCTGGAACGTTCGATCAAATGGAATTTCCTTCTATCAAATTGATGGTGGTGGGCCTTCAAAAGATAATGTCTTGGTCAATAACACTGTAGTCGGTAGTCGTTACTACAACTTGAATATTAAAAATAATGCTACGGGCATAAAAGCCTTCAATAATATCTTGTATAATGACAGTTCTTATGGAACTCGTGGCAGTATTCTTGTCGCCGCTGACTCGCGCACTGGATTTGAAAGTGATTACAATACTGTGGTAAATATTTTCAACCTTGATAAAGATGAACAAGCTTTGCGAACATTTACTCAATGGAAAGCGGAAACTGGTCAGGATAGCCATTCTGTTTTAGTAACGTCTGCATCATCACTATTTGCCAATTATATAGCAGCAAATGATATAAATAACGACTATCATCTGAAATCAACTAGTCCTGCAGTCAATGCTGGTATCTCGAGCCTTGGTGGAGGTCAAGCAGCAAGTCGTGATCTTGATGGTGTTAGCCGACCATATGGAGGGGCATTTGATATCGGTGCATATGAGTTTACTGGTACTCAGGCTCCACCGCCTGGAGATACAACTGCTCCATCAGCTCCAACCAATCTCTCTGCCTCAGCCGTCTCTACTTCACAAATTAATCTGACTTGGACTGCCTCAACAGACAGTATTGGTGTCACAAGTTATCGAGTCTTTAGAAATGGTTCACAAATTGCCACACCAAGCGGTACTTTATACTCTGACATAGGCCTTAATGCTGGTACTCAGTATATGTATTATATTGTAGCCGTCGATGCCGCTTGTAATGTCTCTACTCAATCATCATCTGCATCAGCCACAACTCAAGCTGCCACAACACCAACTTCAGATACTACTGCTCCGACTGTCCCTGCAAATGTCTCAGCTTCAGCTGTTTCTAGTTCACAAATTACTATTTCCTGGACAGCTTCGACAGACGCGGTTGGCGTGACAGGATATAGGGTCTTCCGAAATAGTTCACAAGTAGGCACACCTTCTGGCACAAGCTACTCGGATACGGGATTGTCGGCTTCTACTCAATATTCATATACTGTCGCTGCCGTCGATGCCGCTGGAAATGTTTCAGCTCAATCAAGTTCAGCCTCGGCTACTACACAAGCGGCATCAGGAGGAACACCTCCATCATCAAGTCCTACTCTCATTTCGGCAGGCAGTGTTTGGAAGTATCTCGATAATGGTACGAATCAGGGCACGGCTTGGACCGGAATAAGTTTCAGTGACAGCAGCTGGAGCTCAGGTGCAGCCCAGCTTGGTTATGGTGATGGTGATGAGGCAACTGTTGTAAGTTATGGATCAAATTCAAGTCAAAAATATATTACAACTTACTTTAGGAATAGCTTTAACGTTTCAAATCCCGGATCTATTGCTGGATTAACTTTAAAAATTATTAGAGATGATGCAGCGGTAGTCTATCTTAATGGGACAGAAATATTTAGAGATAATGTACCGGCTGGAGCTGTTGGCTATCAAACACGTGCAGTGGGATCAATGTCAGGTACGAATGAAACAACGTGGTTACAGACAACCGTAAGCCCTTCATTACTCTTAAGTGGCACAAATGTCATTGCAGTGGAAATCCATCAGGATACACCACAAAGTAGTGATATTAGTTTTGATTTATCACTTGTATCAACACTTGCTTTAAATAACTTCTCGACTCAATTGGCAAGTCCATTATTAGCTCTTATACCTCAGACAAATCAAAGTCAGACAGTGGTCTCTCGTTCTGCTTGCACGGTCATAATGAATCGTCTTACGCTTGGTAGTACAGATGGTACTACCAATAATGAAGTGTCTATACTCCAGAATTTCCTCAAAACTCGGGGATATTATACTTATTCTGAGATAACTGGTTATTTTGGTAAGAGCACTGAGGAAGCGGTGAAACGATTCCAGATACGATGGGGTATTGATCCTGTCGGTATTGTTGGTCCTCGAACACAACAACAAATACATGAAGTTGATTGTGATGCCTAGATCCATGTCTCTTGATAAAGAGGTACATTTACTGTAGGATATAGTCCAATTAATCATATAACGTTACATACCCATGAAAAAGACAGTCCTGGCGGTTTTTTCGGTTATTATCCTTTCGGTAGCATTATGTGGAGGTGCAGCTAATGCTCAAGCTGTCTCAGTCACAGCTACGGTTGAAACAGCGCCAGTGCCTCATTCTAGTGATGCCGCAGATGACCCAGCTATTTGGGTTCACCCAACTAATGCTGCTTCAAGCACTATTATTGGTACTGATAAGTTGGGCGGTATCGGGGTATATGATCTTTCAGGCAATCAACTTGGTTTCTTTCCAGATGGTAAGATGAACAATGTTGATCTACGCTACAATTTCCCTCTCAATGGACAATTTGTGGACATTGTTGCTGCTACTAATCGGACCAATGACAGTATTGCCCTTTATAAAATAAATCCTGAAACTCGGCTCCTTGAAAATGTTGCGGCCCGGACAATACTAACAGGCACAGCTGGAATATATGGTTTTTGTATGTATAAGAGTCCTGTGACCTTAAAATATTATGCATACGCCAACTATACTAATGGCGTCGTTCAACAATGGGAACTTT
>JAIFWI010000018.1 GCA_019661945.1 Candidatus Parcubacteria bacterium
TTTGGCCCTTGAGACTGTTTAGGATTGTTTTGTCCATTCATAAGACGCTATTATACATTAAATTGTAAGACTGGCCATTGAGCTACGCTATAGACGGATGAGACCGTCATATCTAACAAAAACACGGTTTTATTGCTATTATTGGGCCATGGCTGTGCTTCTGCATAACAAGAAAGTTGGTTTTGATTACGAAATTCTCGAGCGCTTTGAGGCGGGCCTTGAGCTTGTTGGTCATGAAGTAAAATCGCTCCGCAATAAACTTGGTTCCCTTGATGGCTCATATGTCACCGTCCGCGGGGCTGAAGCATTCATTATTAATATGAGTATTCCGGCCTATCAGCAAAATAACATCAAAAACTACGATCCAGAGCGCAACCGCAAGCTCCTTTTGACTAAAGACGAAATACTCAAGCTCGCCAGCATTGAGCGTGGGTTGACAATAGTGCCCATTACGGTGTATAATAAGGGACGAAAGATAAAGATTGAAATAGCATCCGTCAGAAATAAGAAGAAATTCGATAAGCGCGAAGTGATGAAGAAAAAGGATGCTAAACGAGAGATTGAGAGAACTTTGAAAAATAAATAAGCCTGTTAGTTTTGGTCATTCGCTTTGAGTAGTTGAATGGCCTGCTTAGAAAATCACAATTGCAAGGTCCTCGGATCTCCCGTCTGCGCGGGCCAGACCATTGCAATTTTGATTATTCTTCGCAGGCCACGCTCATCGAACATTCAAAGGGGATGATCGGCCTAGACAGGAGACAGTCACTTATTTGTGCGACGTGGAGCAGCATTAACTCCTAAATCTGATGCAAACCATAAGTGCTAAAAACACTAAAAGTATCGCTTCACCTTACGTGAGCGGTACTCTCGCCTTCGCGTAACTGTTTACAGTTCGTCATTGCGACATCAACCAAGCTTCTTCTAGACTAGCTTGGACCTGATGTAATATCGTCTGGATGCACTATCCTCCCTTCCCGTAGGATAGCTAAGCTAAGGGAATCGGCTCTTTGGGAATTTTGTTTGTCTTTTACCCATTGAGTTCTAAATCAGCTTCGGCTGAGAAGACACAATACACGTTGTAGATTCATTTAAGTCCTTCTTCTGCACCGCGGTTCGATTCCGCGCATCTCCACAAAAATAACGAGCGCAGCGACTATATTTTTGTAGGATGCCGTTGAGTACAACGGCGCCACTAAACCAACAATCCGGCTCAATGCCGGTTTTGTTGGTTCTACGAATTAGCTTTTGACACTAACTCTTCACTAAGATTATTTATGAAATATCCAGCGAAACAGTGATTTTATTAAATCGATAGGTAATCCTAGAACCACAAAGACTTTGTTAGGGAAAGTTGAAATAAGATTAATAACAAAAAATGTTGATATGGCCGTCAATAAAATATGTTTCCAGGTAATGGGATAAGCTGTCAGACTCAAAGCAAGCAAAGCAAGACCAGCAACTGAGAGAAAGATAATAAATTCTCCTGTGTAATCCATTGGTCGATACCAGCTCGACTTCACTTCGGGCTTTTTGTTGTCTTTTAATATATCTTCTTTTCCTTCTGACATAGCCCCTACAAAGGCATTTACACTTCTGTCCCCTTCAGTTAGAAAATCTATTTTGGGTTTTCTAACTCTAAAAATTAAACTGTTTTTTTCACGTAGGTCTGACGCCAAATAGGTTGTGTCATTCTCAACAGTCGAAAGAACGTGAGTTGCTGAAATAACAACCACCAAACACAATAAGCCAATACTAGTATAGAAAAAGTGTGGCTGTTTTACATGGTCGAGGAGTTGTGGTGCTAGTGCTGCCGCACCGCCAGCAATAGTGGCTAAATACTTCAGCATTTCTCTGCGTTCCTTTTGATATTCAGCTATCAAACCCATATAGTGCATGCTCATCTTCTCATGCAAATCTGACCAATCTTTTAGAGTTTCGAGCACAACATTTACTCGAGCATCTTCACTGTTCCTCAATTCTTCAGGTAGGGATTGCATAACTTGTGACTATGATTATAGATATTAAACAGACCTAAATTTCTCGCTTTCTTCCTTTTTCTTCCGGCGTCCATCTCTTAGCTGGTCTTCATACTCCTGACCAAGTAAGTGCGCAAACCTATTTTCTATCTCTTCAGACTTAAAAATATTTTCCTTAAGCTCATCTCTTCTATCTCTATCTTCATCATTATTTTCCAACATCAAATAAAAGCCCGTAGAATATTGGTCTTTATTGAAAATATAATCCATCCAATCCTGGGCTACCATGACTAGCTTTTCGTTATCGTGTTTATATTTCTCCTTTAAGCGTATATACCAATCTTTCATCTGCAAAACTTCTTCGTCGAGTTCTTCTTTACCGTATGCGATTTTACCAATTGTCTTCAAACCAGAAATAAAAAGCTCGGCGTTTTCTTCATATTTTTGAATAATTCCCTCTGGTCTATTTGATTTATACCATTTCAATAGAAACCCGATTATTACCAAAACTGCAATTATTGAAAGTAAGCTCATAACGCAATGATACTACGGGTTATCAAATCGCTCTACCTATTCCTTCATTTGTAATCCTTACCCTCTCCACCGTTTTTATACAAAAGCGCAACAATGTACTATCATGTGATTTATATATGAACAATACATTTGACTTCAAAAAGTACTACCCAGATTTAAGGGATCCCTCCACCCTATCTCTCATACTTTCAAACATACTTACTATAGTTCTAGCTATTGTTCAAAATTGGGATTTTCTTACAACACTTTTAGTATATTGGTCTCAAAGTGTCATTATTGGTTTCTTTTGCTACTTAAGAATGAGGTCATTAAAGAACTTCACCACTGAAGGATTAACGTTTAATGGAATACCCGTACCAGAAGGAACTTCATCGAGAAATATGGTCGCTAGTTTCTTTGCATTTCATTATGGAATTTTTCATATTCTTTATTTCTTTTTTATAAGTTTTTTTGCTTATCTCGGTGCGGAAATAGATATGAAACATGTTGGTATTGGAGCTCTGATATTTTTCTTAAACCACCTTTATTCGTATCTGTACAATAGACGCAAAGTTTCAACTAAAAAGGAGAATATCGGATATATTATGTTTTTCCCTTATTTACGTGTAATACCAATGCAATTTACAATTGTTTTTGGATTACCCCTGCCTTTATTTTTAGTACTAAAATCAGCAATAGATGTTGTGATGCACACTATAGATCAAAAAAGAAACGACACTACTTCTGTATAAACTTAAACCTTGCCATCTCCCCTTTTTTGAGTAGTATAGGTGCAGGTCAGAGTTCTCCAACCACGAAGGAGGCCACACAATGGCACGACTGCTTCAGATTGCCCAGATCGGAAGTCCGATCCTTCGGCAACAAGCTCAGGAAGTCCCCAGCGTTCATGATCCAGCCATCCAGACTTTAATTGAAGACATGATGGCGACATGCGAAGAAGCCGATGGCGTGGGTATCGCCGCCCCTCAAGTTTACAGTCCGTTTCGGGTCATCATCGTGGCATCGAAGCCAAGCCCGCGATATCCAAATGCACCGATGATGAAACCAATGGCGATGATTAATCCCAACATGGAATTCATCGGCGATGAGATGGAAGAAGATTGGGAGGGTTGCCTCAGTATCCCGGGACTTCGCGGTAAGGTACGGCGGGCAAAGAGAATCGGCTTGGCCTATCGGGGGCCTGATGGATTCATAGTAAGTGCAGATTATGATGGCTTTGTCGCCCGCATCGTCCAACATGAAATCGATCACCTCAACGGAACCATGTTCGTTGATCGGGCCGATCCCAAGTCCTTCGCTTCTGAGAAAGAGTATCAACGTGTGATGAAGGAAGAGCAGAAGAGACGAGAGGAAAAAGTGTAGTTCAAGCCTCGCATTTGCGGGCTTTTTTCTTATCCTGAAACATATTCCCTCCGGCTATAGTTATACAAAGTGTCAAAACAATATATATTTATTGCAAGACGATAAATGGTGTGCTAGACTTATTTTATGAAAAAAAGCTCAACAATATTTCTTCAGGTGGTCATTGTGCTCATCGGCATCGTCGCTCTGGCTCTCCTGCTTTGGGAACCTCAAATCGAGGGCGTGAACGCACATGCCACCACGCTCTCTGAGATCTATTTCGATGATCCCTTTCTAGCGCTTGTCTACATAGGGTCTATTCCTTTTTTCGCAGCGCTCTATGAGGCGTTCAAGGTGTTAGGGTATGTACGACAAAATAAGACATTCTCGCCAGCAGTCGTGAAGGCTCTGCGGACTATAAAATATTGCGCAATAACCATTATTGGTTTTGTTGTGGTAGATGAAATTTTCATTATGTTAAACCATGGTGATGATGATGCTGCAGGCGGAGTTTTCATGGGCGTCCTGATCACTTTTGGCTCAATTGTTATCGCCACCGCGGCGGCAATGTTTGAACAGATTTTGCAGAATGCCGTCGACATAAAATCCGAGAACGACTTAGTGGTGTAACAAAACCATCATGGCAATTATTATTAACATTGACGTCATGCTGGCCAAAAGAAAAATGAGCGTCACCGAACTGACAGAAAAAGTTGGCATCACTATGGCAAATCTCTCAATCCTCAAAAACGGAAAGGCAAAAGCTGTGAGATTTTCGACGCTCGAAGCAATTTGTAAGGCATTGGATTGTCAGCCGGGAGATATTTTAGAATTTAAAAAGTAATTTATGCAAAATATAACAAAAAGAATAAGTGTCTGGGCAATTGTCGTCGCGTTGTTGCTGATGGTACCCTTTATGGCCATGCAGTTTAACTGGCAGATACCTGATCCAGGCAGCACATCAACCGATGGCGTGAATTGGACTCTGAGCGATTTCGTTTTCGCTGGCATCCTCTTGTTCGGCGCAGCTCTTACCTATGAATTCTCAACAAGAAATATAACTACTCCTAAGCGTCGGCTCATTTTAGGCATTATCGTATTCGTAGTCTTGGCTGTCATTTGGGTAGGCGCGGCTACTGGTTTCGGTGGTACAGAATAAATTTGTATACATGCGTAAATAAAAAAGCCGCTATCCCGAGGGACAACGACTAAGGCTATCATCAAACACTTCAAGTAATCTCATTCGTTCTTCAGGAGAGAACACCATCGGCTGAAGTTCGGTTGGATCAGTTGGATCACCTACTACACCGACAATATCCTGAAGTTCATAAACGCGATCCAAGTCCTGCTGGAATACATCGGCATCTGAAGGACCGCCGAGCTCGTGCAGCTTCTCCCAAACTTTCATACAGATTTGCCGGATACGTTCCCGAGTCAATGTAAACTCTTGACCAACTGACTTCAAGGTCTGAGTTGAACCATTGGTGTCGATTTTGTGGTAGAGCTTGAAGATCTTTCGATCACGATCCTTGATCGGCAAGATCTCCAAGTAACCAAGAGTTCTGGCCACAACCTTTCGAGATACATCCAATTCCTCTCGAGCTCTCAGTCTAGAGATACTCGAGAGCTCTCGGGTGTTTACGAAACAGCTGCTCTTTCTGGCACCATCACCTTCGAAATCATCGTCAAGTGAAACGGTCGTCACGGGAATCTGCACAAGCTTTCCTTTCTTCCCTGCAGTCTTTCCCTTCTTGCGCTCAGTAATGTACTCAGGAATTCTGATAGTTGCCCCTAGATTCTTAATCGCTCTCCTAATGCACTGTTTAATCCACCAGGTTGCGTAGGTCGAGAAGCGACAGCCTCTTTCAAGGTCAAACTTCTCGATAGCACGGAGAAGTCCGACGTTGCCTTCTTGAATGAGATCCAAGAAACTGAGGCCTTGCCCCCGGTACTTCTTGGCTATGCTTACAACGAGCCGCAAGTTGTGTTCGGATGCTCGTTGTTTCGCTGACTCATCTCCTGTTTCTTGGATGCACCGGAAAAGCTTTTTTTCCTCTTCGAGGCTCAAGAGAGGGTATCTCATAACACTCGCCATGTACTGGTTAACTTCTCCATCTGTGAAGCTTGAGTATGGTTTCCCGTTGGTCATTCGATACCTCCCTTCTTGGATGTTAAGGTTGTGTGAATGTCTACGTCTTTGATGAAATTACATGATTTTTAAGCCTTAGTCAATGATACTTTTTTCTTGCCTTCTCCATTGTTTTTAGTACTATAGTCTCCAGACTCAACCGAAAGTGAGGAACTCATGTCGAAAAGAAACTGCTCCATCATTGTGGCTCTAATGATCTGCATCCTAGCAATCTCTGGCTGTGCTGATGTAAATCCGCTCAAAAAAACCCAGGACAGTGTCGGAGACTGCGCCGGATTTTGGTTCGGTTTATGGAATGGGTTGACCTTTCTTCTTTCGCTCATCGGATCAATATTTTTTAACATCAACGTCTACGAGGTGCATAACAACGGCTTGCCCTACAATGTTGGATTTGGCTTCGGCATTTGTATTCCCTTTTTCATTTTGATGCTTAAGTTGTTTAATCACAATGAAAAACAACCACCCGTAACACCTAAGCAGTAGCCGCCCGGCACCCGGTCGGCTTTTTTCTTTTTTTGTTCACCTTGACATTATTTTCCAAACGTGATATTATATACACCGAATAGTTCCGTCGGTCGTTTGATCGACATTTACAATATTTGGAAAGGAGACATCTCATGTTCATCCTGAACCCGCTCTGGGCCGTCGCCGCCTGGGTCTGCAACCTCTTCGGCTGGAACATCGCCAAGCAGGTCGCGCCCCAGCCGATCGACGAGACCAAGACCGAGCGGCGCATGCCGATGGCGCGCAGCGCCATCAAGGACACGGCGTCGGTGAAGAAGTTCCAGAAGAAGAAGTTTCGGAAGGAGAAGACGCCGAAGCCTGGTATCCTGTCCTGCTGGATGAAGAAGAGCGGCGGCAAGGAGGTGGTGACATATGCCACAAGGAAGGGCAACAGCCTGACCGCCATCGTCATCCGCAAGATGTCAGACGGCAGGCAGACCTACTGCTTCCTCCGGCGTCCGCGGCACCCGAACTCGGCCGCGTTCGTCCGGCGCCAAGTGGCCTAAGGACCACTTCCGATGTTCCCCATTCGTACAAAGCCGTCCACTCCTGGTGGACGGCTTTTCGTTATCCACTTTTTACAAACCAGGCTCTGCAATAAATGCTATACTTATGAGTCTATTAGTCCTAAATAATTAATTCAGTAAAAATATGCGAACAAATTATAAACGCGGTGTTGCGCCGGTTATTATTGCCATCATCGCCGCTCTCGTTGTCGGCGGCGGCGCAGTGGCTATAAAAAAGAATAGCGAGAAAAAAGCCGAACGAGCTTTAGTTGAACAAGCCGGCGGTTCTGCTACATCAACAAAAGTTGTCCATATCACATTGAATGAGCAAAATAGTTCCGGCCAGAAAGGCAAAGCTATTCTCTTTGATGTAAAGGGTAAGGCTAAGGTTATTGTAACTCTTAAAGGCAAACCTTCAGATGTTGCCCAGCCAGCCCACATTCATCTTGGTTCATGTGCCACAATTGGAACAGTAAAATATGCTCTGGCCAATGTTACGAAAGGAGCTTCAATGACTTCCCTTAATGTATCTGTAGCAGATATTTTGAAATCAGTTCCTCTAGCAATCAATGTTCATAAGTCTGCAGCAGAATCAAGTGTCTACACATCATGCGGTGATATTACTGCTTCAACAAAAGCTAAGTAATTACATATCTTCCTTCTCGGCTTTTTTCATCTCATCCTGATCATTTGTATCTCCAGTAATTTTCTCTTTTAGATTATCCTTCATGTTTGCCATGTCGGCTTTGGTCTGATCATAATCTTCCTTCATTGCTTCTTTAGGATTGTCCTTGAGATCTTTAATCGTGTCAGTCATATTTGTTTTGTTGTCATCATTCATATACTTAAAAATTAAATAATAATTCTGCAAGGACTTAGACGCAGGTTATGAATAAATGTTACCTTTGTAAGAAAAGCCGGCCTCAACCGTCAAGCAATTTTGGTTGTGGTCTTTTAGGAATTCACAGGGAAGGAGTCTCGGATGGTGGTTTTGGAATTGGGGCAATCGGGTACGAAGAATTTTCCAGTCGGAGAGGCTGGAGTCGGTCTTGACGAGAAGCAACGGGCAAATCTTCTCGAGAAGCCGACACCGCGCAAGCTTCACGTTTGGGATAGCACAGACCTCTTGGGTCTTGGCCTCGTCTGTTGGTCAGACAAAGAAAACCTAGACACAGCTTTTGTCAGGCTCATGAGCCTAGTCACACCAGAGACCTCAAACTGGGTGCTCGTCGGGGGCTTCAAGCTCGGAAAGCGTCTTTCGCTCAAACGCCTCAGGCTCGTGGCTCAGTCACTGCGTCAAAAGAGCTGTGTCGCCGTCTTGGCCAGGAAGCTGCCTGAGAACCTTGTTCGGTGTCTCGTCGAACAGAAAATCCTGCCGCTTCGGGCTGGCAGAATCCGGGACATCAGAACGTTTTCCCAAGCATTGCAGATTAACATTCCTGGTATGAGTACGCTGTTCAACGCTCAAGACCAGGAACGGTTCACCCATACCCTCTCGATTGCTGCGGTAGTTGAACCCCGCCGTTTCCGTTACACATTAGTCTGGCCTGAACTCAAGCTCAGCCAGATTGATGAGTTCATGAAGTCTGAGTAGTCGTTCTCATTCGACCCTGACCGTCCCCGAGGCCGGTCTTTTTTCTTTCCATAATTTGCTATGATGATAAGATGCATGATTTGCTGCTGCTTGATTTAGTAGCCACTTCTAAACCCTTAGTCTATGCCCTAATTTTCCTTGGCATGATTTTTGAAGGCGAAGTTATTCTTTTAACTGCGATTTTTTTAGTAGCTCAGGGATTGCTAGCACTTTTTCCAGTCCTCATCACCGTAGCCATCGGACTCATGATTGGCGATACGATGTGGTATTTTGTTGGCTCACATCTTTTAGCTCGCATTCGGATTTTAAATTTTATTATTCGCAAATTGACGAGTCCTGTTCGAACTCAAATAGAAAGACGCCCGGCTTTTATTATTTTCACTTCAAAATTTGCTTCCGGCATTCATCACGCCATCCTGATGCAGGCCGGATTTATGAAAATGGATTTTAAGAAATATATGAAAATTGTATCTATTGGTAATATTTCTTGGATTATTGTGATGGGCTCACTCGGCTATTTTTTCAGCGCCTCATTTCAAGTCCTGAAACATATTGTCCGGTATGGAGAAATTGCCCTACTCATCGGTGTCCTTGCCTTTTTTCTTATTCGGCATATTGTTACCCGTTTTTTAGAATTGCAAAAGGACAACGGCAATTAAGTTTTTTCTTCAGTTTTTTCATTTCCCCTACCCAAAAGAATTTCATACATATCTGGGCGGAAGCCTGCTACCGGCCGGCCATCAATTTCTACAACAGGCATCGTCGTCCCTCCGGTTTTCTGCCGCAACTTATCTAAAATAAGCGGATCATTGTTAACTCGAATTTCTTCATAATCAACACCGGCAGTTTTAAAGTAATCTTTAGCTAAACCACAAAATTGTGATCCGGATGTGTAGATAACAACAGTATGTCGGCGCTTCATTACATTATTATAACCTGCTTTTCAAACAAGACCATCTGTGCTATTCTAGGCCTGTTATACACTAATCATTCACTCATCTGAACCAGCGCATTCGTATCAATCACCAAATTCAAGCCCCCGAACTCCGGGTCATTACTGATGAGGGTGAAAATCTAGGAGTCATTTCTCTCAAGGATGCTCTGTCCAAAGCTGAAGAATATGGTGTCGATCTCATAGAGATCTCTCCAAATGCTACTCCCCCAATTGCCAGACTGATGGACTTTGGCAAGTTTCAATACACCGAAAGCAAAAAGCAGAAAGCGGCTCGAGCAAAATCAAAAACAACAGAGACAAAAAGTCTGCAGATTAAGATGGGTACGGGTGACCATGATTTAGACCTGAAAGCTAAGAAAGCTTCAGAGTGGCTCAAAGAAGGCCACCGCATTAAAATCGATTTATTCCTGACCGGCCGCTCAAAGTTCATGGATTTTAACTTCCTCCGCCAACGAATGGATCGAATCCTTCACCTCTTGACTGAAGAATACAAAATTGCCGATTCTGCCAAGAAAAGCCCTAAGGGCTTAACTATTGTTATTGAAAAGGCCTAAACCTTGACCTAAAGCACGAAATCTAGTAATGTAGACCGTACTGTCATGAAAACCAATAAGTCATTTACAAAGCGCCTTCGGGTGACCAAAAACGGCAAAATCCTGATGCGAAAAGCTGGTCAAAACCACTTCAACGCTAAGGAAGGCGGCCGATCCCAGATGAGCCGAAACCGCTCATTGGCATTTGTCATGAAAAATAAGGCTAAGTCACGATTTCTTTCTACAAGTAACTAAACCACTATGTCTCGCGTAAAAAAAGGAGTAAATGCATTAAAGACCCGCCGAAATATCCTCAAACAAGTTAAAGGATACCGTTTTGGCCGCTCAACAAAGGAAAAGCAGGCTTATGAAGCTATTTCACATGCCGGCGCTTATGCCTTCGCCCACCGCCGAGATAAGAAGGGTGATATGCGCCGACTCTGGAATGTCCGCATCAATGCCGCTCTCGGAGACCGATTATCATATAGTAAATTTATCGGCGCCCTGACAAAAAAGAACATGCCGATCAATCGCAAAATGCTTTCAGAAATTGCTACTACAAACCCAGAAGCATTTACTCGAATCCTTAATCAGGCCATTCAAGAAAACAAACCTGAACCAAAGTCAGAACCTAAAATAGAAAAGAAGGCAGAAAAAGCAGAAGTAAAAAAAGAAACTAAGAAAGAGAAGAACGCAAAGTAAACAAACCCCGCCTAGGCGGGGTTTGTTAATAACAAATTTCCCAATTTCTCATAAAGGATATGAACTTCAATATCCCTAAATACTGGACTTAGGAAAATGTTGAAAAAAGTCACACCATCTTTTGTTAAATAAAAATCGTAATCTAAAATATCACGATCAACATCAGGATTTGATTTAACATCCCTTGGCAAACCTGCTATAACAAAATTTTTCATTTGCTGCCGCGATTCGCTATCAAATTTGAAAAAATCCTTGTAACTCAGGACAGAACCATCATCAAGGTCAACAGTATAACCTGATGATTCTACTGTCGGCCGTAAGCCGCTTAAAAGATTATGTGAAGCGCGATATGTAATACTTACGTATCTATCTGTCTGAAGTTTGACATCAAATGACGAATCAAGACCGACATTTTCATATGATTGTGGATTCTCAGATGTGCCGCATATTGTGTTTGTCGAAGTCAAAGGATTATTTAAAAAATTTTGCTCCAGGGCAGTATTAACATAATATTGAACTTCAGTATTTTTCAGGCCTTGAATCTGAGGATAGATAATAGAAATAATTGGATCTATTTTCTTGCCAGAACCTAAACCATTACAGCTTTCATGCCAGGGCACAGTCTGTGTCAGGCCGATGACGGTATATGAACTATCATTCGAAGCGTACACAACTTGGGGAGTTGATGTTGCTATTGGTTTAGCTGGAATAATTTCTGCCGGCCGAGAAAGAATAAAAAACACCGCAAAAATAAGTGCTCCGAGCAAAACAAACGCGCTGACATATATTCTTTTTTTTATTACGTCCATATTACATCTCCAATTCTACTGTTTCTCCTCTCTTGGGGTAAACTGCATTCACGTTCAAATAGTCACGGAGGCGCTGAACGAGGAATAATGAAGACTTGGGTTCTCCCATTGCTACAAAGACTTTCTTCAGTGTTTCCTGACCTTGTTCAACAAATTCAATAAGGTGATCAGAATCTTTGTGTGATGAGTAACCCATGATACTTTTTATTTCAGCCCTGATTTTTATTTTTTGCCCACCCATAATCACTTCTTTAGCTCCATCTAAAATCCTTCGGCCTAAAGTACCTGCCGCTTGATAGCCGACGAAAAGGAGTGTCGCATCTTTTCGTCCCAGGTAATACCACTCATGGCTCAATACCCTGCCACCGGAAGACATACCTGAACCGGCAATAATAATTTTGGGATTACCGGCAGTATGAATTGCTTCCGACTGAGTGCGGTGAACGGTGAATGTAAGTTTCGGAAAATCAAAGAGATCATCACCATTTTTTATATATCGTTTATATATTGCCGTAACTTGTGAACCTAAGGGTGAATCGAGATACACAGGAATTGGTTTGATTATGTTATGCTCCACTAAATCATTCATCTCGAAAATAATATCTTGGGTCCGCTCAAGCGAGAAGGCAGGAATAATCAGGGTTCTATTTCGGGCAATAGTATCCTGGATAACTTCAGTTAATTTTTGTTTACGTTCTTCTTTTGATTCATGATTTCGATCGCCATACACTGATTCCATGACGAGATAGGCTGCACCTTTGATTGATTCAGTATCGTTTAAAAACAATGTTGGTGAATTGCCAAGATCGCCGGTAAACACAAGCTTTTTATCACTGCCTTCTGCGGAAATTTCATACATGACCGAGCCGAGAATATGCCCGGCATCTTTAACATATGCCTGAAGACTATCACCCAAGTCTATGAAAGTGTGATACTCAGCTTTTTTCCAAAGTTTCAAAGCTTCAACTATATCTTTATGTTCATAGAGCGGCAATATGCCTTTAGCTTTTGCCTCTTCTTCTAAAATTCTTCCAGCATCAGCTAGCATTACTTCGGCCAAATCTCGAGTAGCAGGTGTGGAGTAAATTATTCCTTTAAAGCCGTCTTTCACCAACTTTGGAATTCGGCCGATATGATCAATATGGGCGTGAGTAATAAGCAGTGTCGTTATCTCATGAGGATTGTATGGAAATGCTTCGCGGTTGTGTTCTGAAGCTGCGCCGCCTCCCTGCTCCAAACCACAATCAATTAAAATGTTAGTCGAATGTGATTCAAGTAAAAAATTTGCTCCTGTCGTTGATCCCGCTCCTCCACAAAATGTCAGCTTTACTTTTTTGGTATCCATACTGAAGTATTTTTTATTCGCATTACGTAATAGCAGGCTCCGGCAATTCCTCCAATAATGTCACAAATAAAATCAGACATGGTATCAGCCGCATAGGTTGGATCTATCAAGGCTGTAAAACCAACTATTAATTCAAATAACTCCCAGACAGTACCAACAATAATAGCCGAGACAATACCGACAACTATTGCTCGCGATAGGCGCCTCGAGACAAATCGGTCAAAGAAAATAAAGCCTGAAGCCACAAAACCAACCCAAAATCCGCCTAAAAGATGAAGCATACGATCATACCAGGTCAATCTCCAATACAGCTGAAAATAGAGCCCCAACGTATACAATGCGGCAAGAAGGACAATAAGCCCAAAACTCATCATTTTTGGAAATCGTTCGCTCATGACTATAGTATATCAGGCTTTTCAAGAGGCTAAAAAACCCCGCATAGCCTTGGCGACGTGGGGTCCTTTAGCGGGCCGCCGGGCGTATTCACCCTTACAAAAGATACGTGGGTTTCCGCAGCATGTACTCGTCTGTCAATTCTTGCGAATTTCCATAGGAATACAGCAATTGAGAATCCCTGATGAATACTTTAATCAGAATGAATACCCTAGCGACCCGTACTAATTATACCTATTCTAATATTCCGTCCAAGTTTACATCATAGAGAATCTGTTCTTGAACTAAACGGTACTCAATCAATTCTTTTGCCGAAAACCAATGTGGAATTTCTTGTTCAGCTTCTTTAACTGAACCCGAGGCGTGAACTAGATTTCTGATTGACCGGCCATCACTATCTGTCATTTGATAGGAATCTAAAACGAAGTCACCGCGAATGGTACCTACATCGCTCATCAAAGGCTCCGTACTGCCGGTAATCTTCCGAACAATGGCTACAGCATGCGCTCCTTGCCAGACCATGGCAATAATTGGCCCGGAGGTCATGTATTTTTTAAGTTTGGTTAATAGGGCTTCAGTTACTTTATGCGGATCTTTCTCAGGCGGTTCTAAGCCTTTATCAACATATCCTTTTATAGTCTTCTCGCCGGTAACTTTGCGCCAAGCCGGATCTAAAGTGTAATGAGTTTCAATATGATCCTCTGTTGGAACAAGGAATTTCATAGCCACCAGTTTCAAGCCCACCTGCTCATAGCGCTTAATAATCTCGCCAATAAGCGATCTCTGAACTGCATCAGGCTTAATGAGGACCAATGTCCTTTCATGTTTTGGGTGCTTCATGCGGGCATTATACCGTTTTTGCCGGCTCTTTTCTATACTTCTCCATAATATCCATTTCAATCTCCATTCTGTCTCGGCCGAATTTTAGATATGATAATTCTTTCAATTTATCTACCTTGCTTTTATCCCCCGGCGGAGGTGGAAAACATTCAATGTTAAATGGAGATACAGGCTTTCCATTCACCAAAATTTTTAAATAGGCATTTCTGTTTTCAATATTTATAATATCCTGAGCCTTAAATGCTGGTGAAAATTGTTTTTCAAGATATTCGGCATCATCAGCCCCAACCCGAAATACTGCTAGATTACCAACGTTGCCAAAAACGGCATCGCGGATATTATCCTGCAGCTGTTTAATAAATTGATGCGCGACATTAAGGGATAACTTGTATTTTCGAGCTTCAGACAGAATCTGGGAAATCGAATCAGTGGTTACATTTTGAAATTCATCAATGTAGAGATAAAACGGCGGCGGATTATTGTAGAGTGAATCGGCTCGTGAAAGTGCAGCCATTAAGAATTTTCCAACTAAAATAAGACCAATGAGGTTGGCATTAATATCCCCGAGCCGACCTTTTGAGAGATTAACCAAAAGAATCTTCTTCTGATCCATAATCTCTCGAAAATTAAAAGTGGATTTTTCCTGAGAAATAATAGGCCGCATGATGTCATTCGACAAAAATACATCAAATTTTGAAGTAATATAGGGCACAATATTGCCAAGTGAGGCTTCTCCTCCGGCCTTTTCTGCAATGTCCCGCCAAAATTGAACAACTAAAGGGTTTTTACAATGGCTCAATTTCAACTGGCGGTATTCTTTATTAGCCAAGACTTTTGAAACATCAAGCAAGGTTGATCCAGTTTCAGGATCTTCCATCACCAAGAGCACAGCATTGCGAAAATACTGTTCAAACATCGGCCCACCGGCAGTCTTCATATCAAAGAGTTTATTGAAAATCGAAAGCATTTCATTGACCACAAATGTTTTCTGCTCAGGGAAGCGCGGATCATACTCAAGCATATTAAGGCCCATCGGCCGGGCGGTATATCCCGGATCAAAATAAATGACATCATCGTAGCGCTCAGGCGGCACAGCCGCTAAAACATCAATAATATCAACACCATGTGGATCAATCATACAAGCTCCTTCGCCCTGCTGGATATCTTGAATAATCATATTCTTAAGTAAGGTAGACTTACCTGTTCCGGTTTGACCGATAGTATAGAAGTGGCGCAAGCGGTCTTCCTTGGTCATGAAAATCTTAGTATCGATATTTCGGAAAACATTTCGTCCAAGTAGTGTCCCTTCTTGCGGCAAGCCTAATGGAGCAGCTGCTCCGGCTGATTTTGACTGCTTAAGTTGTGGTGATGATTTAACAGATGATCCAGGGAAATGGATCATACTTGAAAAATACTATATTCAGAAAAGGCTCTGAAAGAAAAATCTTTAGTGAACCGCTGAAGACCTTTGCCGGAAACTCTGGTAAACATCAGTTTATTTTGCCCAGGATTTTCAAATTGATTGAATGCTGATTCAATATCACTGAGGATTGAAGTTGCCTCGGGTTCGCTTCGGCCGGAAGCGATAATGCGTATATTAACTTCAGCCATAGGACTAGCCATCTTTTTCTTAATATGTTCAATGGCTGCCTGCCCAGCCGCATCAGTAATCTTTGGTAGTTCTTCCTTTTTTTTGCTGCCAAAAAGAACGTCCTTGAAAGCGGCTGCAAATTGCTGGCCATGGGTTTTAGGTAATGCTTTTTTAACCGGCACTCCTTGGCTAATTTGCTTAATGGTATCGGTATAGTCTTTAGCGTAATTGTAGCTTGTAGGCCGAAATACGAGCTGTATAGCTGCACCTTCACCATCTTTAGAAATCTTCGAGAAAGTGTTTAAAATAACATTCAGCGGATCATAATCAAACTCATCATACATTTTTAACGGAAATATAGGGTGGTTTTTCATTTCGGCTATTGACCCAACCGTAACCCCAGCTTCATTGAAGACATTGTAATCATCCGGCATCTCACGTAATTTTGCCCCTGGAAAAAGAGATAGGAATTGTTTTTCAAATAAACCTTTTTTGGTGTCAGGAACTGAGACATATATAATAAACTCTTCACTGTGGTTTGGATTGGCAATCTCAATGGTAAAATATCTACCCGGATCATTCTTATCATCAATTGAAGCCATACCGGCATAAAATTGCTCCATTGTTGAAAGCAATTCTTTGAGCTGACGTTCTTTTTCATCAGGTTTGCCGTCAGATAGAGACAATTCATACAATGTCATCGTCAACTCTTGGAAAAGTTCCGATTTAGGTTTTAGGTCAGGCAGTTGCAATCCTTTTTTAACATATTGGACTAAGAAGCGATGGAAATCATCTTCAACATGTGGGTCGTTTAAGCCATCAACAATATCTAGGGTATTTTTTAAACCTTTTTCTTTGAGGGTCTGAGCCAATTCAGAAATTTTGATATCATGCTCTTCCGGACTCAGAGCTAGAGCTAATTCTTCAACGACAGACTTGGCCATTTGATAATGCGAATACAGTACCTCTTTTGTTGGCAAGTAACTATAGTCTCTGACTTTATCAGAAACAATATCGTCTTTTTTTATTTCCGCACCGCGGGCTACAAGTTCCCGCTCACGCTCGGCTACTTGCTGGCGCAGGTAAACTAACTCTTCTTCAGGCGAAGAGAACTTCTGTTCAACTCCTCTTTGAACCGTTTCCATTATGGAAATTATACCATAGTCAAAATCTCTGGATCGCCATCGGTAATGACAATGGTGTGCTCAAAATGGGCTGCAAGAGAGCCGTCGCGTGTTTTATAGGTATATCCATCTGACATAAGTTTTACCTCAGGACCGCTTAAGGTAAACATTGGCTCAATGGCAATGACCATACCTGGTTTTAAGAGCGCACCCTCACCAGGCATACCAAAATTTGGCACAAAGGGATCTTCATGAACAGCATAACCAACGCCGTGGCCGGCTAATTCCTCAATAATGCCAAGCCTATGCGGCTTAACGTATTCTTGAATGGCATACCCAATATCCCCTGTCTTTTTGCCTGGCCGGGCCTGCTTAATCCCAACCATAAGCGCTTCTTTTGTTACTTCCAAAAGTTTCTCTGCATCTTCGCTGATTTTTCCAACTCCCGTGGTGATAGCATGATCGGTAATTAATTTCTTGTGAATTAATCCCAAATCAAGACTAACAATGTCACCCTCTTTAAGGAGGCGCGGTTTTTCATTCGGTATGCCATGGACAACTTCATCATTAATTGAAACACACAAGCTGGCCGGATACGGTCGTAATGCCCCCTTTGGCTTGTACTTAAAAAACGCAGAGGTATCTCCCCCAGCCTTAATTAATTCTTCGGCTTTGTCATTCAAGAATGCAGTACTGACCCCAGGTTTAACATGTTTAGCTACAGCTTGAAGAATATGCGCCAAACGCTTACCTCCTTCGCGGAGAATCTCAATATCTTTTTTGGTTTTAATGCGGATCATGTCAGTATTACAGGCCGATCTTTTCTATAATTTCTTTGTGGACATCTACAATAGGCTGCTCACCGTTAACGTCTACAAAATGATATTGGTTGTTTTGCTTAAAAAAGTCAACTGCCGGCTGAACATCTCTATCATACCAATCAAGACGAGCCTTAATATCATCCGTAACATCATCTGCCCTGCCTCGAGCCATAAGATGTTTTTCAGACCAGTCGCGCGAGACGTTTATATATACAATCTTTGGCTGTTGCCGTTGATAAAATGTAAAAGCATTATCAAGAACTTGGGCTTCGCTTAATGATCGCGGTGTACCATCAATGACAAGATGTTCATTGCCTTTTAAATCTTCAACAAAATGGTGAGACCACATCCAAACAGCTAAAAAATCAGGCTGTCGCCGGCCAGATTTCATAATGTCTCGAGCAAGAGTATTTGTGTACCCATCTTGAGCAATGAAATCACGAAATCTCTTACCCGTTTCCAAGTAGTAAATAGGAATAGCCGCATCCTTTTGCTGCAGGTATTCATTCAACAATCTGGCCTGAGTACCCTTGCCACAGCCCGATCGGCCAATGAGAACAAATGTTTGAGGGATCATGGCATTACTATAGCACAAAATTTAAGGTACGGTCGTTTGTTTTGAGACTGCTGAATCAACGGTCCTTTGAGCATAATCAATGACTGACTCTTGCTCTGCTTTATCACCAACCACACTATTTTGTGCTGGCAAATAATAGTATTTTATAGCCCAGACCATCATCAATAATCCAATAGTGACACTAAGAAGAAGCGCGATGTAACCACCTTGAGTAGTAGATTTCATTCACTCAGTATAGCATCTAGTATTCCTGCATTGAAACTTGAGCTTCGAGTTTTTTGATGAGATCAATGACAACTGAGACGACGATAAGAAGGGCTGTGCCGCCGACTGCAAGCGCAGTAATACCTGTCAGGCCCCGGACAATGAGCGGTAATATTGCAATAATACCGAGAAAAAGAGCGCCGAAGGCCGTTAATCGAGTCAAAATATGAGAAATGTGAAGTGCCGTTGATTGGCCAGGACGAACGCCTGGAATGAAGGCCCCATTTTTCTGTAAGTTTGATGAAAGCGTCTGTGGATCAAAGGTCACTGCGGTGTAGAAATAGGTAAAGGCAAATACTAAAACGAAATAAAGTATACCGTAGACCCATTGATTTTGAAGTGTCGTATCAACCCACATTGAAATACCTCGAATACGGGCATTATTGACCTGGGCTAAGAATCGGAAAAGAATTTGAGGGAAAACCAGAAGGGAGAGAGCAAAGATGATTGGAATGACTCCTGATTGATTCAAGCGAAGCGGCAAATACGTTGAAACACCGCCATAGACTTTATTGCCTCGAACTCGCTTGGCATAGGTCACCGGAATTGGCCGCTCGGCCTCAGTAATGATTACGACAGCGTAAATAATAACGAGTGAGGCTACAACTAGGGCAATATAGACTGGAAGCTTTGAAGAATCGAAACCATAGGCCAACTGGACAATAGTCAGAGGCAGACGAGCCACAATACCGGCAAAGATAATCAATGACAAGCCATTGCCGATACCAAATTCACTAATACGCTCGCCGATCCACATTAAGAGAATTGAACCGGCAGTGACAATTAAAATATTTATAACAAAAGCAATAGGATCAAGCTGATTTATGACACCCTGGCGTTCAAGTAAAGTTAAAAATGAAAAAGACTGAATGATAGCAAGGGGTATGGTCAGCATTCGTGAATACTGGGCAAATTTCATGCGGCCGGCATTACCCTCTTCCTGATACATCGCTTTCATCCGAGGAAAAATAAGGGTCATAAGCTGCATAATAATACTTGCCGTAATGTATGGGCCAACACCGAGCATCACCACCGAAAGCTGGGCTAAACTTCCTCCGGAAAAAATATTCAGAAGTCCTAAAAGTTGATTACCAGAAAAGAATGTCGCTAGACGACTGGTATCAATACCTGGAATCGGAATGATTGAAAGCAATCGAAAAACCACTAAAAGCAAAAGTGTAATAAAAATTCGCTTACGTAATACTTTGTCAGCCAAGACTGATGATAGTTTAACAAAAAGTGTATTCATAATTATGCTATACCGCCGGCCTTCTGAACCTTTTCTCGAGCTTGAGCTGAAGCTGCAATATCTTTAAAGGTAATCTTTTTGGTTATTTCGCCATCGCCCAAAATCTTCACTCGAGGTACCTTACCGTTTCTAAGACTCAGTAATCCCTTCTCTACCAAGCGATTCGGAGTAATTATATCACCGTTAGCAAAATTCTTATTGAGCATGTCGAGATTAATAACCACAGCTTTTTCTTGAATACTCAAGTTACTGTTTTTACCTCGACCACGCATTTTTGGAATACGCTTAATAACATCACGAATTTCAGGACGAATCTTATGTCCGGCGCGTGCTTTCTGGCCTTTAGTACCGCGACCGGCAGTTTTTCCGCGCTTACCTCCTCGAGCCACAATCATGCGCTTTTTATTGGGAGTTTTTCTTTTTATATTATTGATCTGCATAAAATTATGTATGGTGAGCTTGTCGAACTATCTATTTGCTTCTGCAATTGCCGCTGATTTTCGCTGTGACAGTAATACGCGTCGGTGTGGTGTCAATGAACGAAGAGCTTCAATCGCTACTCGAGCATTGTTGATACGATTCTTTGAACCAGATCGCAATTTTGCTCCAACATCTTTGAGGCCGGCCAATTCAATAACGCTGCGAATAGAGCTTCCGGCTACAATTCCTCGGCCGGGGGTTGGGGTAATGGTTACTCGAGAACTTGCAAACTTTGCAGAGACTTCATATGGAATAGACATATCTTTTGTCACCTGGACTTTTACAAAATTCTTTCGAGCATTTTTCAAGGCTTTCTCAATTGCCAGAGCTGTGTCTCCAGCCTTGCCAAGTCCTACTCCGACCATTCCCTTTCGGTCCCCTGCCACAAGGGCAACAGAGAAACTGAATCGTCGTCCGCCAGAAACAACACGCGTTACTCGGCGAATATCAATAATCTTCTGATCGAATTCAGGTTTTACTTTTGCTTCACCACGAGAAAATCGGCGTGGATTCTTTCGAAATCCGCCTTGGCCTCCTTCGTGAGACTGTGCTTGCTTTGGAGCTCCGGCCTGTGCGGGTTGATCTACTTTTTGATTTTTGTTTTGTTCTTCGGGCATAATATTATGTATGGTGAGTAGTATCGAACTAAAATTGTAGGCCGCCTTCTCGGGCTCCTTCGGCAAAAGCTTTCACTCTCCCTGTGTAAATAAAACCACCTCGATCAAAGGCGACTTTTTTGATCTTCAATTTCACCGCAGCTTCTGCCAAGGCTTTTCCTGCGCTTCGGGATTTTTCAATCATACCTTTACCTTTAGCGTTTTGGGTACTACCGGCAATAAGGGTGGCACCTTTCTCGTCATCAATAATTTGAGCCGTGACATATCGATTTGATTTATATACACACAATCGAGGCATGTCAGCAGTTCCAGAGATTTTTGCTCTGATTCGGCGATGTCGTCGGTCGCGATTTGAAATTGTTCTACTTGAGATTTTCATAAATGTTAAACAGACTTCTTACCTTGTTTGCGGCGAATAACTTCACCTTCATATCGAATACCCTTCCCCTTATATGGTTCAGGCTTTTTCAAAGCACGGATTTCGGCAGCAAACTGTCCAACTTCTTCTTTATTCATGCCGGTGATGGTGACAATACCTTTATCGCTCGTTACTTTCAAGGTTGTGGGAATTGGCTTTTTTACCGGATGAGAAAAACCCAGAGCTAAAACTAAATCAGTTCCTTTCACCTCAGCCTTAAAACCAATACCTTCAATAATTAATTTCTTGGTGAATGATTCATTAACCCCCTTAACCATATTCACAATATGTGATGCATAGGTGCCCCAGAGTGCTAGATCCTCAAGGTTAGAACTCAAAGGAGTTAAGGTCACGGTTCGAGCAGCAACGTCTATCGCTACATTTTTGGTCAAATCACGCTGAAGTGTACCCTTTGGTCCTTTGACAGACACGGTACTTCCACTGACAGTGACTTCTGTCTTCTCTGGAAATTCTATTACTTTTTTGCCGATTCGTGACATATAATTACCAAATTTTAAACAAAAGCTCTCCTCCGACTTTTTGGCGTCTTGCTTCAGCGTCAGTCAAAATACCTTTGGGAGTAGTGATGACCAGGACACCATGACCTTGTTTGACTGGTCGCAGATCTTTAACTCCTCCGTACATTCGCTTTGAAAGATGTGACATGCGCTTTACCCCCTTCACCCGTGGGCCATAGGTGTCATACATAAGACCAACGTCAATTGACTTGTGAATCTTTTTGCCGCGCTTAGCTACAGATTTTACAAAACCTTCTTTTTCAAGCACCGTTAAGATTTCCTCTTTCATGCGAGAATACGGCACGGTTACCATGTCCTTTCCGGCATCACTGGCATTCTTTATTTGAACAATGAGATTTGAGATTGGGTCCATAAAATTACCAAGAAGATTTTTTAATACCAGGAATCATGCCTTCGTTAGCAAGTTCACGGAAACAAATGCGGCACATATCAAACTCACGCATATACCCACGCTTTCGGCCACAACGAAAACATCGTCGCACTATTCGAGTGCTGAATTTCGGTGTCTTTTTTGATCGTGCGACGGTTGATGTTTTTGCCATAAAGCGTGGTGAATATTAGCAGTAAAATCTGCCTCAGTCAATTATTTTTCGGCTTTTTTAAAAGGAAATCCAAGATGAGTCAGATATGCCTTAGTGACCTTATTATCTTTGGAACTGGTTACGACCGTTACCGCTAGACCAAAGATGTCCTTAATATCTTCATCGGCAGTTTCAGGGAAGATAGTATGCTCACGAATACCTAAGGTGTAATTACCCATTTCATCAATTGACTTCAGTGAAATACCGCGGAAGTCTCGAGTTCGGGGTAATGCAATATTCAAAAGTCGATCGAGAAAATCATACATGCGTTTGCCGCGAAGAGTTATTTGATAGCCGACAACATCTCCCTGCCGAGTTTTAAAGTTCGAGACTGAATGCTTTGCTCCTCGAGGCGCAGGCTTTTGGCCAGTGATTTTGGTCAATCGATCAATGATAAGTTCGAGCTTCTTTTTATCTTTTTGCGAACCAACTCCGGCTGAGACAATTACTTTTTCAAGCGTTGGCGCCTCCATCTGATTGGTGTAGCCAAAGGAACCCTTTAAGGATGCAAATGCGGCATTGTTTTTTTCTTTAATAGTTTGCATGGTATTTATTTAGTCTTTTTCACATTTGAAACATGAATAGGATAGCTAGTTTCGACAATTTTACCCTTACCATCTTGGCGGCGTGAGCGTTCATGACGTTTCTTGATATTAACGCCATCAACAATAACTTTCGAATCACGTGGAAAGGCCCGCAAAACTTTTCCAGTTTTACCTTTATCTTTTCCGGTAATGACTATGATAGTGTCGTCTTTCTTGATTTTCATATAGATATTACAAAACTTCTGGTGCCAGTGATGCTACAGCTTGGAAACCTTTTTCTGTAAGTTCGCGTGGAATCGGACCAAACACGCGTGTACCGACAGCACTGTATACTTTCTTAGCCAAGGTTACGATCACAACTGCATTTTCATCAAAGCGTACGTATGAACCATCCTTGCGGCGAAATGGTTTTCGCTGGCGGACAACAACAGCTTTCAAAACATCCTTCTTCTTAACGGCTTTTCGGGGTTCTGCTTTTTGAACAGAAAGAACAACAATATCACCGATTTCTGCATAGCGCTTTTTTGAACTGCCAAGCACTTTAAAAATACGGCCAATTTTTGCCCCAGTATTATCTGCAATTTTCACAATTGAACGCGGCTGTATCATGTTATTTCATTATTTCCTTAATCTTGAAAGTCTTGTGACGTGATATCGGCCGAGTCTCTTCGATTACAACCTTATCGCCAACCTTGGCAGTATTTCCCACATCATGAGCTTTGTATCGCTTTCGTGACTGAATGAATTTCTGATACTTTGGGTGCTTAGTGTAGCGTTCAACCACGACAACAGCCGTATCTTTCATCTTGTCTGATGCTACGATACCTGTGAAAGTCTTTTTCTTTGTTTGAATTTCTGCGGTCATGGTATTTATTGAAATGCTCGGTTAAGTTCAGTTAAAATTTGGGCAATTTCTTTTCGCAAACCCTTTCCCTCTTTGACATTACGGGTCTTCGAGCCGGAAATATTAAATCGAAAGTCTTGTAAAGCCTTCTTCTTGTCTGCAAGAATCTTTTTTAAATCTTTTTCTGTTTTATTTTTAAAATTGTTCATGTCTTTATTTATCACCCCCGCCCTCGTTTTAATCTCGGGCTTCCCCCTCTTAATTTAAGAGGGGGTTAGGGGGTGCTACTCTATCACCTGCTGACTACCTTAGTCTTCATCGGAAGCTTTGTACCAGCCTTTCGCAGAGCCTCGCGGGCTGTGGCCTCATCAATACCATCAACTTCAAACATAATTCGGCCCGGCCAAACCTGAGTTTGATAGCCAACTGGATCACCTTTACCCTTTCCCATTTTTACTTCAGCCGGCTTTTGGGTAAACGGCATATCAGGGAAAACTCGAATCCAAGTCTTGCCGGTCTTTCCAAGTGCCCGGGAAATAACTTTTCGAGCGGCTTCAAGTTGATTTGAACGAACGCGAGCCTCAGTCACTGCCTTCAAACCAAAGGCACCGAATGCTAGATGTGAACCGCGTGAATCAACTTTAGATCGAGAAGGATTGCGGCGCATTGTATGCCATTTTCGATGAAGAACTTTTTTAGGAAAGAATTGCATGATAGTAAAATTATTTATGGTGAGCGAAGTCGAACTATTTCTTAAAAATTTCTCCCTTGTAAATCCAAACTTTAATGCCAATATCGCCATAGGTCATGTGAGCTTTTTCTCGAGCAAAATCAATATCGGCGCGCAAAGTCTGCAATGGAATTCGACCGCGTTTTAATTCTTCTTGTCGGGCCATGTCTGCACCGCCCAGTCGTCCACCAAGGAAAATTCGAACACCCTGAACATCGCGATTAGCCATAACTTTTTCGACCATTTGTTTCAAAACGCGGCGGAATGGCAAACGTTTTTCTAAACCTTCGGCTACCATTTGAGAAACGATAGCAGCATTTGATTCTGGCGAGCGGACTTCCTCAATATCTACTTTTAATTCCTGTTGAGAGGAGATTTTAAGCTTCTTAATGAAGTTTTGGATTTCATTCTTAAGCTTAACTGCTCCTTCCCCGCTTCGGCCAATAATCATACATTTTTTTCACTTCGTTCAATTTCGACAGCGCTGACATACATCCCTCGAAGTTTCTTAACTAAATATTCTCGGAGCAACACATCGCACTTCAAAAATTCTCGGAATTTTTTATCCTTGCTAAACCAGCGAGACTTCCAATCTCTTAAAATTCCTAATCTATGTGAATATGGGTGAACAGTGTGTGACATGTTATTTTACGGAAGCTTTAACTTTCTTATTTGGTTGCTTTTTTGGTGCCTCTTGCTTTGGTGTTTCCTGAACTGAATCAAGAGCAATAAAAATGTGGCTTGAACGTTTCTTAATTGGAAAAGCTCGGCCTCGGGCTCGCGGCATCCAGCGATGAAGCGTTGTGCCTTTATCAACACGCAATTCTTTAATGACCAAATTTTTTGGATCAAGACTCATCTGCTCAGCATTAGCTACAGCAGATTGAATGAGTTTGCGAATTGAATCACTAGAACGCTTAGCAAGAAAACTAAGATCACTTAAAGCTTGGTCAACTCTTTTACCTCGGACAAGGTCTGCAACGAGACGTACCTTGCGGGGAGACTGTCGGTGATTTGAAATTTTTGCAGTAACCTTGGCCATATTTTATTTCTTAGTTGTTGCGTCAGCGGTGGCAGCCTTAGCAGATTGAGCGGCGGCAATTTCAGACTCTTTCTTCTTTTGCTCAAGCTCTTTTTGCATTTTACCTCCGTGCTTGACGAACTTACGTGTTGGAGAGAACTCTCCGAGTCGGTGTCCGACCATTTCTTCTGAGACTAAGACTTCAATATGATCCTTGCCATTATGAACGCCAAAAATAAAACCAACCATTTCTGGAGAAATCTGGCTTGCTCGGGCCCAGGTTTTAATCGGACCGGTGGCCTGCGGCTTTTTGCCCTCAATTTTTTTGAGAAGCTTGGCGTCAACGTATGGACCTTTTTTAAGTGATCGTGTCATAAGTCATCAAACAAAAGAGCTCCAACTCAGAGCTTGTGTCATATAGTATATGAAAGGGCCTCAGGTGTCAAATGGCCCATTTCAGGCATGAAAAAACTCAGAGCGTTGCATCTTCTGAGTTCATATCCCACGCAAAACCGGCAAGCATAGATCGTTTCTCCTGGTTCAGAATGTCATGAGCAATCTTCACAGCGATCTCCTCCAGCTCCCCACCCATGATGTCCCAATGAGTGACGAGGTAGATGTCAGGGGCAACCGTCTTCCGGCGCATTGAAACGTCAATGAAGACACGTCGCCTTCCGTACTCAATTGACCCGTCAGTCTTGTGCATGCTGTCAGAAATCTTTCCAATAAGCCGATATATCGGCACTACTGGATGTAACTCCCGTTTGATCAGCCTGATTTCTGTCTTAACTGCCTCAACGATGCGTTTAGCAGGTTCAGTCGGCGGATTGAGAGGATCCCAGTCGGGACCCTGATCTTTTTTTGCCGCCTCATATGCTTCTCTGAAATTCAGAATCTTAGACGCTAAGTTTCTCTGATGCTGGGCTAGTGAGTTACTCCGGAGAAAGACGTATTCCTCCAGGTCTCTCCCAGACCTGACATCATTGATGTTAGTAATCATGATGCTCCTTGGGCAAGGGTACCTTACAGCACTTTCCTGTCTCTAGAATGGCATAATTAGTAAATATTGTCAATATCTGATAATAGAACAACCCCGCGAGATCCTCGCGGGGTTGGGTTAAAGGTTTGGAACAGTGACACTCGGCTACGCGGCGCCGGCGGCAGCAGGCGTTTCCGTCTGCTTCTGCTCGTAGTCGTTGAAGCTGAACTCGTCGAGCCCGATGTCGGCGTCGGACATCTTCCAGGCCATTTCGGCGGCCTGGTCATGGAACTCCCTGAGTTCCCTCCGTTCGGCGGCGTTGCGCTGGACCACCAACTTGCGGTGGTACTCGATGACGTGGCCGAAGCGGGTGGTGTTCGCCCGCAGCCGGTAGCCTTCGGCGAACTTCTCGTCGAACTGCTCCTTGAGGAGCGAACCCCGCCGTGGCAAGATCCGGCCGCTGTTGAACTCGACGAACCATGGTGCGCCACGCATGGGCAGCTTCTCGGCCAGACGTTGGTCCTTCTGATCGCGCTTGGGCCGGACGAAGATCGCGCCCATGATGCTCCAGGGGAATCGGGCGTTGCCGACGTCATCCCACTGGCCACTCTCGTAGAGGCCTGCCAGGGCATTCCCCGGCTGCGACTCGTGGACCCGCTTCAGGCTGTCCAGGAAGTCACGCTTCTTCTCGGCGTTGGTGGGTAACGTCACCACCCGAACCGCCGTAAACTTCACGAGCCTGCGATCCTCCTCGGGCACATGGATGTCCTTGAAGGACACCGGCGGCTCGGGAGATTGAAGCGCCGCCCGCCGCCTGTTTTCGGCGGTCAGAAGCGGCAGCTTGTACTCGATGACGGACGTCCTGCAGACCATCTCGAGCGGCCGCGAGTCTTCGCTGACGAAGGCGTCGAGGATGGCCTCGGTGATCGTGCCGTAGACGCGGGCGACGCGGATAGCGTCGTCCGGACGCCACCAGGCGCAGAGCGGATCTCTCCCCTCGGCGGGACTGGTGTACTTCTTCCAGGCATCGACCGTGAACAGTCCGGCGCCCTGGGTCCGCCAGAGGTTGGCGATCTCCTCGAACTTGACGAAGATCTTGTTCTTGACCCAGTCGTCGTTGGAACCGCCCTTGAACTTCAGAGCTGGCAGGGCATTGCCGGTAGCAGCCCGAAGGTCTGCATCAGCCTTGGTTGCCCGGGCTTCTTTGCCCTCTGCCCGCTTGCGGTGTGACTTGTGTCCCATCTGTGCGCTCCTTTCGCGCGTTTGCTGTGTGTTGTTGCACCCAGGGTACGCAGGACATATGTCCCGCTATGATACCCCACTGCAACTTGTAATCTGCTAAGGATTATATCAAACCCAACCGTTATTGTCAATACACTCTTTATGCTTTATGTATGAATTTAAATATGAGAAAGCCCCCGGCGCGCGGCGCTGGGGGCTGACCTTCCTTTCAAAGGTCTTGGTTTGAGGAACTACAAGGCGAACGAGTCGGCGTCGAGGGTCCAGGCCAGATCCTTGGCCAAGGCCATGGCCTCGCCGCGGGTGGTCGACCTGTTACGGACGAGGCACAGGCTCCGGCCGGTGGTCTCGATCGAGTACAGCGGCGAGAGGAACTGGCCATTCTCGACACCGGCATCGGCCAGCGCCTGGAACATCGCGTCGTCGTAGTGCCGGGTGGTGTCGTTCGATGCCCGGATTGGCTGGCCATGCTGATCGACGAGCGGCGTCTTGTAGATGCCGGTGATGTCGAGCTGGAAGTGCCCGGAGTCGACGAGTTCGCTACCCGGGACTTGGGCATCGTCGTACACCTTGTTGAGTTTGACGAAGCCGTGGCCATACATGCTGTCCCGCCGGAGCTGACGCTCCTTACGGATGCTCCGCTCGCGCAGGGCATCCATCTTCGGCAAGATCTCCATGATCTCGGGCCGGTGCTCGTACATCTCCGGGAACATGTACACGAACGTCGTCCGGTACTTCGGCGGATCGGATGGCTTGCGGCCGGTGCGCTCCTCGTTGTAGGCCTTGATCGGGCCCATGCCGTTGTTGACGAGGCCGACGACGAGGTTTGCGAGCGACACGTTGACGAGGTCGCCACGCTGGCCGCCGAACTCCTGCCAGAGCGGCCGACCCTGCTCCTTGTCCTTGTAGCGGGTCTGCTTCCGGGCCATGTTGCCCTTCGGCTTCCACTCCAGGTCCTTCGGCAGGTGCTTCGGATTCGTGTACTCGATGTTGACACGAACCGAGCGCAGGATGTTCGGGTCGAGCAAGACTCGCTCGCCGATCACCTCACGGTCCTCGGTTTGGGATTGCGTCTGCGTCATCACGAGCTCCTTCCAGCAGTTAAGCTGGGTAAAGGTTCAGAAATCGGTCTGACAGGTATATTATCATGAAATAATCAACCTGTCAATGATGAGCTACAGCTGGTGAGAGAGGCCGATTTCCAGGAGTTTCACTATCTCAGTTCGAGTAAGTCGGGTTGGAGATATACCCTGAGGCTTAACTCCCCCGTTTTGAATAGAATTCGTAGCAATATCATAGTACCACTCAGGTACTTCGGGAATTCTACCTTCACTTTTGAGTATATGTGAAGGAATAAGTTTGGGATTATTGGCCTTCATTAATTCTGATTGCCGCAAGACCATAGCTAAGTTTCGTAAATCAACTCTTTTTGTCGGCCGCGTTAAAATATTAGTGTGTCCACTCGGCATTCGCTGAACAACAAGATCATGGCGACCGCCTAATTGTGAACGTAAAAATCCCGGCAGACTGGCATTATCTGATTCTATATATATACATCTGAGTTTCTTATCCCCTTGTCTGACGCTAACGACTTCAGCCAGACCTGCCGCAAGTTTATCTTCAACTTCTTTGGGCATTTCTTTTGTCCGGCGAGCTTCTTCATCGTAGTGAGCTTCAATGAGCGGCAAGACAATATCAACTACCTTTATCGGTTCAGCACTATATTTTTTATTGAGATTAACCACAAGACCTGATAATCCAAAGGCGCGATCGAGAGCATCCTCAGAAATAATTCCTTTACCGTAAAAATCATCGCGCTCGGTAAATTGCAACAGTTTTTGTAAAGCGGGGTCGTTCTGGACTCCTAAATATCCCGCCACAAGCATTGAAGCTGTGGTTTTTTCTTTGGCGGTATGATGATCAAATAAACCACCGCCAATATCTAGTAAGAGCTTCCCCTGCTTTCGAAGAGTCTCTTCATTTTGACCTTGTTCAAGTGTTGATTGAATAACATAGCCTGCATGTTCAATTCCTGGAAAATGATAGATGCCGAAACGTTTTAAAATAAAAATTGCGCCGAGTGTATCTGGCTGGCTGCGAGTTGGTAAAACAATAGTGTTACATGGATGCACTTCGGTCACTACTTTAGAGCCATCAAAAAAACCGGCTGTGGCAGTAATAGTAAATGGTTCAATACTTTGAGCTTTGGTAGTTTTTAATAATTCATTTGAATACACAGGCTCGACACCTTCAGCCGTTGAAAGCGTAATGTGCGGATGCTCATTACCTGAAATATCAGTTTCAGTAACAAGTGCTTGAGCTTTATCATCTTCAACAACACCAACAACTTTGAGAGAAATAGTTTTGCCTATTTCAACATGCTTCATATCTTCTTCAGTCGGCCGAAATTTTATTGTCAGGTGATGAGCAAAAATATTTTTATGACGAGGCTGAATACGAGCCAGAATTTTTTCTCGCTCTTCTTTAGACAAAAATGCTCCGGTGTAAATAATGTTATGGATAGGTCCCATATATTTGACTATATTAGCATGTTGTTATATAATATAGCAAGTCACCAATCCACAGAAAGGACCCCATGGACATGCTCAGTTTCCGACTGGGTTCGGGTGAAGTCGTGGTCGTCAAACCCGGCTCGCACCTCCTGAACCACGAGAATGACGGCATTCTCCCCCTCCTGCCTGAAGCCCTCAACCGCATTCAAAGCGGCGGGCGCGACTTCATGGAGGAGGAGATCGACTTCGGTCGCGTCATTGGCACGACCAACTGCGTCGAGACCACCGAGACCGACGAGATCGTCTACGCCCATCGGATGGGCAAAGACCGAGACCAGAATCCGCGGCGCTTCGACGGCCCGAGCCGGTTCGTCAGGAACCGTCAGCCGGAACCCTGCAACACGCTTCTGGTTGTCCTCAAATGGGACAACCGGGATCCCCAGTACTTCGTAGTCACCGGCTTCGTCGGTAAGAAGACCGCGCGTGAGCCCTGGGACAAGTTCGCCAAGGGAGGCGAAAAGGAGTACTGGCGGACACACGCCCTGGTCTTCGGGACTTTCCCCATCGACGAGAACACCATCACGTCGAGCATCCCCGATTCGTACCGCTGATTCCAGTCTGCAATCCGTTCGTTCCGTACACAAGAAGAGCCCCAACAGGATGTTGGGGCTCTTTCTATTCTTATCTTTATTTTTTACTTCGCTTCTTTTTTCTTACCAACTTTTCGTCGAGAGACAATATGAACGTTTGAATATTTCTTGGCGCGGCGAGATTTTTGGCCCTTGCCGGTTGGTTTGCCGTAAATAGATTTTGCTCGTCTCGTACCTCGTCCTTGTCGGCCTTCACCTCCTCCGTATGGATGGTCAACTGGGTTCATAGCCGTACCGCGGACAGTTGGTCGAATTCCTAACCATCGGCTGCGGCCGGCCTTACCAATATTTACTAATCGGTTTTCTTCATTTGAAACTTCACCAACAGATGCCCAAGCGGTTTCTGGCACACGTCGCACTTCGCTTGATGGCATTTTGATATGAGTAAATCCTGCATCCTGAGCCACGACTTCAACATAGTTGCCAGCCGCCCGGCCAATTTTTGCTCCGCCATTTACTTTGAGTTCTACATTGTATACAAAAGTTCCGACAGGAATTTTACTGAGAGGCATTCGATTACCTGGTTTTATATCAGCTTTTTCTGAAACAAGAAATGTGTCCC